>JBAZDV010000138.1:0-3855 GCA_041654195.1 Candidatus Methanomethylophilaceae archaeon
GCTGGCCCACGTACGAGCCCGCCTGGTCGTACGCAAGATTTGTTTCTATCAGGACCCTCAGTTCTTCTATCTGCTCGGCTATCGTCTTTCCATCATCGGCTCCTTCATCACTGTCTATACCTAATATATCTCTTCGCAGAAGTTCCATTACGTACCATTTCGTCTCAAAATCTGCTTCATTAAAATTAGGCAGTGTTTTATCTGCTTCTGCTATAGCCTCATATAATGCCCTGATTGCCGATACTGTCAGTCGTTCTGCCATGTTATGTCTCCTCGACTTTGGTCGGTGTCCATATAACGGTTACTTTTGCCTTAACAGACGGTATATAACTATCTCCTCTTACCAATATGTTTCGGTCATCCAGTATAAATGCCATTTCCTGTCTGGTTACGGATGTTATGCTATCTGCATCTGTAACTACCTTATAAAGAGGATATCTTCCTGTTGTAAATCGCGTAATATTGTTGGAGACTGTCCCGTCAGGTGCAACTTCTATATAGTTTGTAATACTTGGTTTCAAAGTAAGGTTGCCTGCTATGACATCCTGTAGAATATTGCTTTCATCCAACACTTTACCTACCTCGTAATAAAAATCCAGTCCGCTGTGAGTCCCTTCCGCAAACCAATTACCAAACGGGAATACATCAGCTATTTCTCCACCGACAGTTACTATTCTGAACAGGTTATAATTGACATAAGTCTCGCCATCTTTCTCATAATCCAGTTCGGTAATCTTATATTCGCCGGTCTTGGTTACCTGCAGGAAATTGACTTTATCATCAAGCAGTTCTATCCACCCTTCTTCTACATCAAGCCAGTTGTTATCTGCGTCTTTTATCCTGCCAAAATCCACTTTTGCATAGAGCCCTACATATTCGTTGATGTCAAACCAATGACCGGTTTTTATCATCGTTACGTCGTACCAGTATTCTCCGGCTGCAAGCCCTTTACTATCTTCAGTGTGTATCAAAACTGCAAGTTTACCCGGGTTATCGACACTCTCTCCAATGGCTTCAACCGTCCCGTTCAATTCCAATAATGCCGGTGCATCTTCTGTTTCCCTAAAAGTCAATATCACCCGCCTGATATCAGATGAAAGCAGCCATCCCTGGCCGCGGGTATCAATCGGAGTTACCAGCAATACTACAGTCTCGCCTTTCGCTATCTGTATATCCATGTTTTTCCCTTAAACCTTTGAATACACCGTGTCATTGGTAATATCGTCCCAGAATAGTACTTCCTTCCCGAACTGCGCCTTTATCTTATAAACCACGATTTCGTCATTGAGAGACAGGTAATGCAATACTCCGCCCAGGTTCAAATCTATCCCCGTATCAGTCTGGTAAACTCTGCCGTACTCGCTTGTTTTATCTATCTGCGTGTTTGCCTGGAACACCCGGCCGTAGATGACACTAAATATTTCCGTAAGTTTGTTTCGGCGTATAACCTGACCTGTCATGACAGAGTTCGTCGACGGTCGGTAAAATCCTCTTGCTCTGTCAGTCAGCCCGGCAACGCTGGAGACAAACCAACGAGTAGCATCTTTCATTTCTATGTCTATTAACAGGAATTTCCCCGTTTTGAACCGTTTTATAATACGGCCCGTCATCTTTGCCGGTAACGACGTTATCCCATCCCTGAGCCATCCTGTTATTTCCCGTTTATTGAAAAAATCACTCATCTTTGAAAATCCTCACTCGGGCCGTTCCTTTCCGCAGGCCCTCGTAGATGCGCATATCTTTCGCTTCTATTTCGTTTAACGTTCTATTGTTGAACGGCAGCCCTTTATTTACAGACTGTTTCGCCATTGCATCCAGTGCCGCAGGTATCTTCTGCAAATCTATGTCTCTCTTCATATCATCACTCCCGTAATCGTGGCTGTGCAGTCCGACATGCCGACTTCCTTGGTATATCCGGTTATCATAAACCGTTTTTCATGCAAAAAACTGTATTCGCTATCAAGCCACTGGAATGTATTAAACAACTTGATTTTGGAAAGATAATCCACAGCATTCTCAATATTAAACCTGATAATATAGGGCCTGCCGTTGAATCGTTTCCAGAGTTTGTTGCCTTCCTTTTCTATCATGCCCCAGTCAGTCAGGCTTTCATCTTCTTTTGAAAACACGTCGTACCCAATCTCTTTTTCTATCGACTTGCTGCGCCAGATACCGACCAGTTTATCGCCTCGTTTATATTCTGTGCTGTTTTCGGCTGCTTTGCCTATTACATATATCCGTGATTTGTATATATCGTTTTGTTCATAATCCATTCCTTCACACGGAGCGACAGGACTTCTGCCAAGGACCAGATCATTACCTGTCTTATCCTGCCTGTAATAGACAATTCCCTCGCTGGTATACAAATTATGTCCCTGGACTCCCGCAAGTTTCTCAAGAATCTCGAGAAAGCTTACATTAGCCTGAAACGTAAATGCTCCTTCCCGCCCCTCGACCGTCTCCGGCAGTTGTATGCCGGTTACGTCTGTGCTAAAAAATAAGTTGTTCATAGTACAGATATTTTCCATGGCCTCGATATCTGTTATCTTTCTGTCGTCATAGCTTATGATGTATCCTGCGCTTTTTTTCAATGAGTGCAATGCCGTTTCCTGTCCGGAGAGAGACAGTGTTATATCCTCAAAACCTTTTATCTTATTTTTCGGTTTTCTGAAGATAAATCCGCCCATTGAAACAGATGATTCCTGTTTTCGCAACTTAATATATACCTCACCGTGCAGCTGTTTTCGTTCCAGGATTTCAGCATACATCCTGTCAAAACTGCCATAACAATCCAGACTGAGCGTATAATCGTTAATCACCCCGTTTTCATTCGCGCTTGCCGTTTCTGTATATGCGACTATCGTCCCTTCTATGTCTTCCGGCAACTCTATTTCTTCGGTATCCCTTTCCTGGTCGTCAATGATTTTCGTCTTGATAAAAACCGGTGTTGTTTCCGTGCGCTCTTTCCGGTAGCTGTTCAACCGTTCTGTCGCCTCCCCGGACCCTTCAGTATCCGTACTCATCGGCTGCCCTTCAAGCCTGATTTCCCCGTACACTTTATAATCACCGGCTGTCTCTCCCTGTTTTTTCCAATTTCTTTCAACCTCGGTATTTTCATCAATCTTGACCCGTGTTATTTGATTAGGAGTTGATAAAATATATCCTGTCTTAAATTCAGGTGTTTTGAGCGTAGCCTCTTTGTTATATGCCAACTTTTTCATCCCAAAGACGGCCTGCCCTTTTCCTCGTATCATAAGCTTTGCATTTTCCCGTAAAATAACGGGGTATGATAAACCTTCAGGTGTTTGGGCAGTTTCGTAATTCTGGCATTCCATAACAAAAGGATTTTCAAAACCGTTTATCCCGAACAGAATATACTTGTCTACGATCATCAATGCGTACACCTTGGTATTCCCGCTCCATTCAATAATATCTTTGCCGGCCGATACGGTTCCTTTCCCCCATTGTGTGAGAACATCAAACTGTGGCGGCCGCCGTCCTTCATCCCGGATATCAATAAAATGCCCTACCTGGACATCGCTGTCTTTTTTAAGATAGATGTAAATACCGTTTATCACCTGCATGGAATTATGCGGATTAGTATGGTAGAGATAAAAATTCAATTCGTTTTCTTCATTCTCTGGTAGCATACAACTATCAACCCAGAATACTATTCCCTGGTTTACAGCAAGCCGTTCATTTTCTATGTATCCCCGCCCTTCACCGGCTGCTAACATCCATTTGACCGCTTGATAGGGAAATCCCAGTTCCTTCCGGTATTGCACTACCTTCTGATATATCAGCTGGCGTTTCGGGTTACCTGCAACACTAAACAGTTCAATCGGCATAGCCGGA
>JBAZDV010000139.1:0-3824 GCA_041654195.1 Candidatus Methanomethylophilaceae archaeon
CAGATGCATTCCTGCCGGAACAACATGTGCGAAGATTGAAGATCCTCGCGGCGAGAGTATAATGTATTTGGTCTCTGATGGATCTGAAAAACCTTATAGGTTAAAGGTTCGCAGTCCGGTTTTTGTGAATGTATCAGCTTCGAAGAACATGGTCCTTGGCAATAGGATCGCAGATATTCCTGCGATTATGGCAATGATCGATATGTGTCTCGGAGAGACAGACAGGTGAACCAGATGGCATATAACAGTATACTGAACTGGATTGTCTTCACAGACCCTCTGCAGAATGGATATTATCCGTATGCGGTCTACAACTTGCCCTATGACATCGGATTAAAGTTATGGGAGGTTCTTGGTGGACTTATCGCTTGGCTGATTAACTTACTTGTTCCAGGTAACTGCGTTTCAACATGGTTAATCTGCGATCAGGTAGCAAACGTTTTTGCAATTATATTGATGGTAGTCGTTATCTTCGCGGTCGGTTTCATTATAAACCTGACTATGATCTGGGAAGAACGTAAGGTTCTTGGCAGGATGATGGACAGGCGTGCGACAAGAATCGGTCCATGGGGATACTTCCAGTGTCTCGCTGATGGTCTTAAGACCTTCATGAAAGAGAACATAGCTCCCAGGAAAATTGATAAAAAAATATACTGGTGGGCACTTTCACTAGTTATCGGAACGTCAGTCCTTATAGCATGTATGGTTCCCCTGTCTGACAGATGGTTCATTGCTGATTATGGAACTGGTCTCCTGATAATATTCGGTTTATTTGCTCTGGCACCCTTCCTTATCTTATGTGCGGGATGGGCTCAAAATAACAAATATTCCTTGATTGGAGGGCTTAGAGCAGCTGAATTGATGATTTCATATGAGATTCCAATGCTTCTCCTTCTAGCTGCAGTCGTCCTTATGACGGGCAGCTTCAACATTAATGATATTGTCAATGCACAATATGAGAACATGTGGTACATTGTGCCTCAATTCCTAGGTTTCATTGTATTCCTAATTTGTGCCGTTGCTGAATCAGAACGTACGCCTTTTGATCTTTCAGAAGCAGAATCAGAGCTAGTGGAAGGTTGGCAGACAGAGTATGCAGGTATGAAATGGGGGCTCATCATGCTTGGTGACTATTTCAGAGGATACGTTGCGTGTGCTCTTATCGTCATCATGTATCTTGGAGGCTGGATGCTTCCGTACTTCGGTTCAACCGCTGTACCCGAGATAGTGTTCATTGTCAAGGTGTTCATGGTGTTCTTCATATTCGTGTGGGCTAGGGCTACTTTGCCCCGTGTCAGGACCGATCAGATCCTGAATATCGGATGGAAAGTGCTTATGCCCTTGGCTGTTGTCAATCTGGCAATTGTCATTGCTCTCAGAATGGGAGGTGTGTTCTAATGCCATACAAATATTTGGACAAATACCCTAAGAAATTTAGGGGAACAGGTGCCCTTAAGCCCCTGTGGATGACATTGAAGAGAATGTTCAAATCAGGTGTTCACAGGCCTGTTACCATAATGTACCCATATGAGAAAGAGTGGGTGCCAGATAATTACCGCGGACGTCCAGGACTTAGGTTTGATAGATGTATCGGGTGCGGTATCTGTGTCAGAGCATGTCCCACGACCTGCATACAGCTGGTCGAGGTTGCAGATGACAATGGAAATATGGTCAAGAGGCCGCAGGTCAACATTGGAAGATGTATGATGTGCGGTTACTGTGCAGAATACTGTCCAGTTGATGCAATGACCACAACAACGGATTATGAATTAGCAGAATTCACAAGAGAAGCTCTCATCTATGACCCTCGTAGACTTAATTTTGAAGGTACAAATGAGATGATGGAGGTCCATATCGAGGAACACCTGTTGTCTAATCTGGCAAAAGGTATTCAAGATAAGCCTACGGCTTTCTTCGATGTTGACAGGCCAGTACTTGATGCATCAAAGTGCATCAGCTGTCAAAAGTGTGCTAAGGTCTGTCCGACCCATGCTATCGTAATGGTGGTCGTAGGTCAGAATGATAAAGGAAAAGATATTAAGAATCCGAAGATTGACAACAATATTTGTGTTTCTTGCGAGAATTGCGTGATAGAGTGCCCCAAGTCGGCACTTAAGATTAAAGAGGTGTTATGATGGATGCAAATTCAATAGTAAGTAGCATCGTCGGTTTTATCACGGGTATCTGGGATTATATACTCGCTAACCCCGATGCCATATCCTTCATAGTACTGGCTGCAATTGCGATTGTGGCTGCTATCTTTGTCGTCACATCGGAAGAGATCATGCACAGTGCATTCTACCTGGCTTTGGTATTTGTTTGTGTTGCTGTGACATATTTCTTCCTGGAAGCAGAATTCATAGGCATCATTCAATTGATAGTCTATGTGGGTGCGATCACAATGTTGTTCGCATTCAGCATTATGCTTACCAGAAGGACGATCCAGAAGGAGGATGAATCCGATGAGTAAGAAAACAATTGTGGGTGTTGTCATCGCTGTAGCGATGCTCGCCTTGCTTGCAGGTTCGATCGTCAGTAGCGATTGGGAAAATATGAACGATGGCCCAGAGGCCATTCCATTCGAACCTGATGAGGAGGGAGATCTTTCCACAGACAGTATTAATTACGTGCTGTTTGAAGAATACGGCCCTCTTCTGCTCGTACTAGGTGTATTGATGTTTGGTGCGATCATAGGTGGGGTATGTATTTCGAGAGAGGAGGAAGATACAGATGATTCCAATTGAGTTCTTCCTTGTCTTTGCTGCAATCCTGTTTGTGATAGGATTGTATGGAATGCTTACATCAAAAAAGGGTCTTGTGATCCTGATGTGCATTGAGCTCATGCTGAATGCAGCAAACATAAACTTCATCACATTTTCAGCTTACGGTATGGGGACAATGGGGCAGATATTCGTTATTATGTCCATTGCAGTCGCGGCAGCAGAAGTAGCCGTTGGTATTGCCCTGATACTTAATGCTTACAAGATGAAGAAAACGACCGATGTTGACGAGCTTACGTCTATGAGGTGGTAAGATGATAATGGAATACGTATGGTTAGTTCCCTTAGTACCGCTTCTATGCTTTGTTATAGCAGGTTTCTTTGGTAACAAGACGCCACAGGGTGGCGGATATATAGCGATTTCAGGAGCGCTCATAGCATTCGTTCTCTCTGCATTGGTATCTTACGAGTACTTTACAGGCGACCTATATGCCAATAATCTGCCATATGTGCAGGATATGCAATGGCTCGTCATTGGAGGGTATGAGATAAACTTCGGTGTATACATCGATAGTTTGGCATGCATAATGATGTTATTCTCGTCATTCATCTCAATGCTGATCTTTGTATACTCCATTGGGTACATGCATGACCAAGGTGTAAAGAAGAGGAGATATTTTGCAGAAGTGTCACTATTCCTTACTGGTATGCTTGGACTTGTAATTTCAAGCAACTATCTTGAAATGTTCGTCTTCTGGGAGATAATGGGCCTCTGTTCCTATCTCCTAATTGGATTCTGGAGTTTCAAGCATCCAGAAGGAGACGATGCAGCGATAAATGCATCATCTGCGGCAAAAAAGGCATTTTTGGTAACACGTCTAGGAGACGTATGTCTAATGTCCGGTCTGTTCATCCTGCTCTACCTCTTCCAGTCTCTGGATTATACAGTGGTCTTTGATACTTCGATCATTGCTACTGTTCAGGCAGAAAACTCTGGATTACTTACTGCCGCTGTGCTGTTAATGTTTGGCGGTGTAATAGGTAAGAGCGCACAGTTCCCATTGCACGACTGGCTTCCAGATGCAATGGCAGGACCAACAACGG
>JBAZDV010000140.1:0-3801 GCA_041654195.1 Candidatus Methanomethylophilaceae archaeon
CACAATAGCCGGCAATGCTTCAACAGATCGCTGGCCGCTGGATATAAAATTAGTAAAAAGCAGGCCTTTGTCTGCCAGTTGATCAAAAAAAGGAGTGGCCGAAGGATAAGCGCCGAGCGCCCCGATGGAACTTGCACTCCAGCTCTCCATGACGAGAACAACAACGTTATATTGTTTCGGTGAACCGGCTGGCTGGGGCTGTCGCAAAAATGGATAATCGACTTCAAGATTACGTTCATCAGGCAGGTAAAACATTTCCTGAATCGTCTTTCGGGCCTCATTGCGGTCGATCAGGGACATTTGTTCGACCGGGGATTTTTGGTTATAACTTATAATAATGTTGAAGGGAGTATTGAGTGTTACATATCCCAGAGATCGATCCGACGATGAGAAGAAAGCATGGCTTGGCCGAATAGGCTGGCTTTGCAGACCGCCACGGATTCCCACAACCATCAACCCGATCAGCAGGATCAGAAAAATGGTGTCCCGGAAAAAGTGGAATTCATATGCCAATCGTTTTTTTAGAAAAGAAAAGAGCATATGACTTGCTAGGATAAATCCCGCTCCGGCTGAAAGTCCGAGCACAAGAAGCATCAGGTAATCGCCGGCCATTCCTGAAAACATGGACAGGATTTCCCGGGGCAGGACAAGAGGCTCGTAAGTCATCCTCCTGAAAATTACGGGATAATAGGCATAGTCGATCAACGTCAGATAGATCCCGGCCAGATTAACCAGACAAAAGAGAGTAAAAACGACATGCCCGAGCAGGCGGTTGCGGGTCGGATAACCGGGAAGATTATAAAGACCAAAGAAAACGGCATTGAGCATCAGCAAGCCGGATAAATCAAATCTCACGCCGTGTACAAAGGCCATCAACATGTGGCCGGGTGGGATGTCAGCGAAAAACGCCCAATTGTAGATTACAAATCCCAAACGTAAAAGATTGTAAATTAAAAGAAGCAATAAAAGGGCCGACAAGGTAATCTGAAAAGACTTGGGAATGAAATACCTTGCTTTTTGCCTCAGAACGGCGCTTGTGCCCGACCACCACATCATCATGTAAGTGGCTATGACCATTCCTGATTCGGCGTATTTCACCGCATCGGGGAGCTTGCTTTTCATCATTGGTGCTTTCCGCATTGTACAATTTGATCGTATTCCGCCAGATGGCTGTTGACGTTCAAATCATTTGTCTTTGGCCTGACGTTCTTCTTGCGATTGGAGATTGGTAAAGTAATCCGTTGCTTTTTTATAGCTTTCATCAGTATAGTCCTTAAAAGTTTCACGGCCTTTTTTATAGGTGCTTAACCATTCATTCATGGCTTTTTTCCCGTCATCCGGTATCCACGTGGCTTTTTCCAGGAAGCGAAAAACGAAATTTTCAGTTTGATCCTGTAAAAGGGCCATCGATTTGAAATTGCTGTCGAAAATGGCTTTGTTAAATTCTAACATTTGTCGAACAATTTTGTTTTGATGCATGATGTAACCTCCTTTGTATCTCCTTTGTGAAATAACATTTCCCCGCGACAAATTACGGATTATCTTCTTTTCCGGAAGGCCGTATGCCGACAGGCGATCTCATAATTTGCCCATTCATGTCTCGAATCAGTCGCTGAAACTCCGGTGATGCATGGAGAAGATGTGTCGCTGCATCGCGAAGCCGATCAACTTGATCCGCAGAAAGCGAAAAGGATGTCGGAATGCTGTGAAAGTATTCCTGCTTGGATTTATCCGGAAGTGAATTGAAAGTTATGTGGATGAGATAAAAATCAATAGGATTCATACTTGCGGCGGCTTCACTCTGCCAGTCACGAATAGTGCGGCGCAGCAGGTCAATAGTTTCAAAGTTATACTTGTTGACCATGATAGTGGATGAAACACCCAGAATTGTACCCACCCCGGGAATGTTATCCAGAATGCTCCAGGATGGACTCACTTTTGTTTCCGCATCAACGATGACGAAAGCAATTCGGCGGATGCCTTTGTGCGGTGATTTGGCCATAACATCCCGTATACCGCCATATACAGAGACATTGTCAATAATGGCGCGTAATCCGAGATTGTCGGCAATGCCGCCATCAAGCAGGAAAATAAAAGGCTTCTTGTCCTGATCCAGATAGGCGTTTGCCCTGACCGCCGTTTGATAGGTTCTGTCACTGTGATCTGGATTGTCCAAGGCCTTTTGTATCCATGGGGGTATTTCGGTTTTACACGTCTTGCTGTAATTGCGCAGAATCACCGGAGATAAAATTCCGGGAAGAGCGGATGATGCGGTTACGGCTCGCGAAACAGGGAAACGGCTGAAATCCGAGCAAATCCAACCAAATGTATTGGCCGTAAAGGGGAAAGAAACTCCTTCGAGCGCGTCGGTTGCTAAGATAACAATATGAGGACGATTTACTCCCGACATGTCGGAAAGCGTGGCGCCGTTAAACAGGATCTCGTCATAATATTCCTGGGCTAAATCACTTCTGCCAAAACGCGGCGAAGTCAGGCGTGGCCAGTGGTAGGGATTGAAGAGTTTTCCCAGCAGATCGCCCTGAACATTTCTCATAAGAAACCGTTCACGAAAGTCCTTAAAGATTTCTTCCCCATGGAGGCCATAATAAGCCGCAGTAAAACTCCCACCGGAGACAGCAGTAATTAAAGCTACGTGATTCAATAATGTTTTCGGTTGCTTGTTCAAAAACGTGGAAACCGTCTGTTCCTGAAGTTCAACTTGTTGCAACGCTTCAAGTGTGCCGTATGCCAGTGATGCGGCCCTGGTTCCACCTCCGGAAAATGCCAGAATCAAAATGAGATTGGAATCATCATTCCTGGGAGGAGATATGTCATGAACAACGCTGCCGGCTTCCATTTTGATGTTGAGCGGATATTGTGCGGTGCAACCAGTGATTAGCCTGGTTAAAATAAAGAGAATGAGAGGAATGAGATAAAGTTTTTTCATCATTTTATAATCGCTGTATTAATATTGAAAGCCGGTTTTCTCTTTTCTTTTTGTGCCTTGATGACCTCAATCGGATCACTGCTTCTCAGAACCGGAAAGGCGGTTTCAAACTCCAAATGCAAAGCCGCTTCCAACGACAATCCTTGCTTAAGCCTGTTGACTTTGATGATGCCCTGCTGCGACCGGGGACCGGATGCGGCCAGTTGTTCAGCCAGCGCCATAGCCTCTTCCATTAGATATTCTCCAACCGGGACAACTTTGTTTAAAAAACCCCATGACAGCATTTTGCTTGCCGAATAAACGTCACCGGTGAGTAATATTTCCAGGGCCCGCGTATTGCCAACAATGGCGGGCAAATAAATATTGGCCCCGCCTATGGCTTGAAGGCCCAGTTTTGTGCCGCGCATCTGAAATTTGGCATCGCTGGATGCAATGCGCAAATCAGCCCCCATTGTCATCTCGAAACCGCTGGTAAGGCACCAGCCGTTAATTGCGGCAATGACAGGCTTTGACAAATTTCTGTTTCTCAACAAAGCTCCGCTGTAGCCTGCAAAACCATCCTCCGGGCTAAAAAGGAATTTTTCGGCGCCGTTGCACGGCAACCGTTGTCCGGTCATCAGGGGTAAGGTATCGGCCATATCCATTCCCGAACAAAAAACATCCGGTAATTCCGAATACAAAACAACAGACCGGATAACATCATCTTTCCGGCACTCATCCCATGCCTCGTACAATTCCAACAACAGGTATATGGAAAGCGCATTTTTTGTTTCCGGAACATTCAACCCGACTTTGGCTACATGTCCTTCTTTTGTAAATTCCAAACCCATTTAATCATTTCCTCCCGTATTGGT
>JBAZDV010000141.1:0-3780 GCA_041654195.1 Candidatus Methanomethylophilaceae archaeon
CGAGATGTTCAGGGTCTTGAAACCCGGTCATAAGGCGATCGTGGCAGAACTTGCCAAACCGAAGAACAGGGTCCTTCTTTGGGGATACAACATCTATGTTTTCAGGATAGTTCCGTGGTTGGGGAGGAGATATGACAAAGGAAAGGTCATTGATGGCAAACAGCCTGCTTATGATTGGCTCACCTCGTCATTGGAGGGATTCCCGCACGGTGACGAAATGGTAGAGAAGTTCAAGAATGCAGGATTTTCTGATGCCAGATATTATAGCAAATCATTCGGTGCTGTGAATATCTACATCGGTACCAAGTCCTCGGAGTAGATCGGTCGTGTTAGAGTAGAAGGGCTAATTCTTTTTACCATATCGTATCGATAGGTCTGTGCTTTGCTCACTTTGATATCATGCATTTTTTACGTACGAAACGGTCTGATTCACGCAAATCGATGGTAGACATCGTCGATAAGGCCCGCCGATCGTCAAACGTCTGCATGAAACGACGATATGGATTTTATTAGAACGTAAGGTCATTTCAGAACGCCGATCTGTTCAAGGAATCTGGTACTTTCCTCATTTCCGGCATCCGATGCACGTTCTAAGATCTTGACGGCAATGGAAGAAGTATTGTCAAAGGGTTTTTCCTGTTCGTAAACGGTGGTTCCCACCTCGTATAGGATATCGAGATGTTCGCTGATCTCCCTCTCATCATAATTGTGAAAGACAAGGTCCAGATATTCAGCGGTGATGTTCTCATCCTCATCGGAGTCCAATCCGTTGATGTGCAATCTTGCGAGGTACAGTGCAGCGGGAATGTATCCGTTGTTGACGGATTTCTCATACCATTGTGCTGCAATGTTACTGTTTGTGGCGACATTGACCCCGTATTCATACATCATTCCCATTTGGAATTGTGCCAAAGCGTGACCCATGTCTGCCGCGGATCTGATAAGTTCAAAGGCCTCTTCAGGTTTACAATCCAGGATTTTCATTCCTTCGTTGTATTGTTCTTCAGCCTCAGTTCTTATACCTCGTTTGAAGAATCCCATATAAATGGTATTAACAGAACTTATTTATATCGGTTATGGAAAAAAAGACTGCTTTTCAAGATACTAATTACTCGTTCCTGATAAACAAATAAATGCAAAGAATACATTTGCGCCAGCATGACCGAGGATATGGGCGATTTCATTCTACCGTTGACCGGTGACTCGCTCACGATCGAGGAAGTAGGCGGAAAGGCCATTAACTTGGCAAAAATGTTCTATGCGGGCTTTAACGTTCCTCCTGCGTTTGCCATTTCAGCAGAGGTCTACAATCGTTTTCTTGATAAAAAAGGTCTGAAAACAAGAATTGCAGAAGTTCTGAGCCAGACCGATTTCGACGATGACGATTCTTTGTCAACAGGCGCAGCATCGATCCGCGAGATGATAACGTCGGAGAAGATTTTTCAGGACATCATCGATTCAGTGTACAATGCCATTTCAAAATTAGGAGGAGAGTATTATGCAGTACGTTCATCTGCAGTTTCGGAAGATCTACCAGATGCAAGTTTTGCAGGACAGCAGGATACTTTCCTCAATGTAAGGAAAGATGATGTGATAACGAAGGCGATTGCCTGCTGGGCCTCGTATTGGAATGATCGTGCAGTGAAATACCGTCAGGATGCATCCATACCGCATTTGGATGCAGGTATTGCTGTTGTCGTTCAGAGGATGGTCAAGTCCGAGATAAGCGGTGTGATGTTCACAGCCAATCCGATCGACGGAAGCAAGGACATCGTGATAGAAGCATCATGGGGACTCGGGGAATCGATCGCATCCGGTATCGTAACGCCGGATAGGTTCGTTCTTGACAGACAGGGCAATGTTATAGATTCCAATATTCGTTCCAAGGAGAAAGGATATTTTTTGATCGACGGGGAAAATACTCTCGTTGACATAGATGCAAGTAAGGTCAACGAATGTTGCGCTGACGATAAGACCCTAAAAGAGGTCTTCGAATTAGGAGTTGCTCTCGAGAAGCATTTCAATATACCTCAGGACGTTGAATGGGCGGTAGAAGATGGAAATGTGTACATCCTTCAGTCCAGAGCGGTCACTACACTGACCGATGAGTCTGAAAAGGACGACATCCTATGGACAAGGGCATACGGGGATGAATATTGGGCCGATGCAACGACACCTTTGTTCTATTCCGTCATGGGAAAGATGCTCACGGATTATGTCAATCATGAAGGGGCGCGCATGATGGGATATAAGGATCTGGTAGAAGGGCCTCTTCTCAAACTCCACAAATCAAGAGTATATTTCAATTCATGGGTTTTGGAGCGTGTGTTTTCATATTATCCGAAATTCATCAGATCGAAAGAATTGCTGAATTATTTTCCGTTGAAAGATCAGGAAAGGATCTCACAATATCCTACGGACGTCTATCATACGGTAATGTCCCAACTACTGGTTATGGTCAGGGATGCGGATGGAATGATGAACCGTACGGCCAAGGCCTACAAGAGATGGGCAGCCGAGTTCATGGATATGTGCAAGGAATTCGATGCTACCGACCTGACCAAACTTTCTGATGATGAATTGGTGAAGCTATACTACGATATAGAGAAGGCAGCGACAAAGCACTATCAATTGATCAGATACGGTATGGTATCTCATTCGATCGTAACGAACCTAATGATAAAGAATTGGCTGATCAAGTGGTTGGACGATGCTGACGGTTCGTTGTATGCAGGACTCATATCAGGTCTGCCGGACAACAAAACGGTTGCTACGAATATAGGATATTCAGAGCTGGCGAAAATCGTTAGGAGCAATTCAGATATTCATTCAAAGATAGATGCAATGGAATCGGAGGCCTTCCTGCAGTGGATGGACACAACTGACAATCAGTTAAAACCTGAATTTGATAATTTCATTGCAAATTATGGGCACAGGTCCAATACCAGGGAGATCTTGGTTCCGAGATGGAAAGAGGACCGTGCTTATGTGTTGGGGGTCGTAAAGCTCCTGTCGAGATCAGATCTCGACCTTAAGGCGATGGAAGGCATTCGCCGTAAGGACCGTGAGGACATCGAAAGAGACGTGATCCTGCGTATAAAGGCCACAAGAGGTGGGCATGTCAAGGCCAAGCTGTTCTCGACAGTTCTCGGCTTGGCGCAGACCTATCTCATATTCAGGGAGAACCAGAGATTCTATCTTGACCACATCCTGTTCAGACAGAGATTGATGCTATTGGAGATCGGCAGAAGGCTTTGCGAACGTTCACTGATCGATGAGAAGGATGATGTGTTCTTTTTGTTCGAAGAAGAGGCGTTTGGTGTCTTCAGAGGAACGAACACTGAGCCAATGAAGAGGCAGGTCTCTGAAAGAAAGAGGGAATTCTACAGATATCAGATGATCCTTCCGCCTAAGTTTTTGAAGAACGGAATAGATTTCGATGATACTGTCGATGTTGACGGCGAAGAGGCCGTTTACGGAGCAGCGGCCAGTCCAGGTGTATTTACCGGAACGGCAAGGGTTGTTGATTCGGTCAAAGGATTATCGGAAATACAGGACGGTGACATCCTGATCACAAGCAATACGGATCCTGGATGGACCGCGGTATTCTCCAGATTAGGGGGGCTGATCACAGAGACCGGAGGCATTCTATCACACGGTGCGGTGATCTCACGTGAGTACAAGATCCCGGCGGTCACTGCGGTCAAAGGTGCGACAAAGATATTCATAACAGGTCAGAAGCTTACCATCGATGGTAATGCAGGTGTGATCTATATCGTG
>JBAZDV010000142.1:0-3770 GCA_041654195.1 Candidatus Methanomethylophilaceae archaeon
CGGAGAAACAGTCGCGATGATTCGTTCTTTAACTAAGAAACCAATCTTTATGAAGATAAGCCCTCATATGCCAGATCCTCATGGATTTGCAAAAACCATTAAAGAAAACGGCGCCAATGGCGTTGTGGCTATTAACTCACTTGGACCCACGATGGTGGTGGACATCGAAAAACGTTCGATGGCTTCCGCTAACGACAAAGGATTCGTCTGGATGAGTGGACCGGCTATTAAGCCCGTTGCCTTAGCGACTGTCTATACCATTAAACAGGCTGAGCCTTCTCTCACTGTCATCGGTGTCGGAGGTATTTCCTCAGCTAAAGATGTTATCGAATTCTTGCTTGCTGGAGCTTCCGCGGTTGGAATGCTTTCTGCCGCCATGCTCAAAGGCAAAGAACTATACGCAAAGATCCTCGCTGACTTACCAAAAGAATTAGAAAAATATGGCTTCAAATCCGTTCAGGATGTTATCAACACTCAATTAGTGAAAGATGTCAGATATGAAGCAACGCTTCCTGTCGTCGATGCTAAAAAGTGCATTCACTGCAATCTCTGTTTCAAAAACTGCCCATATTTTGCTATTGAAATGAATAAGGACATAGTCCCTGTTTTCGATAACGAGAAATGTTTTAGATGCGGATTATGTGCCTCTCGATGCCCAACAAAGGCTATTATTATTAAACAAAGGTAGTATATGAAACGATATTTTCCCAATTCAACAGTGAAAATAGACAACGAAGAGAAAATGGCTGGAAAAGCCATTTTTACCGATGATATCGTATGCCAAGATGCATTGTACGTTGTCTTTGTTCGTTCGACTATTTCAAAAGGAAAAATCTTAAAAATTGAAGTCCCTACTTTACCTGATGGTTATTACTATGTTGATGCGAAAGATATCGTTAAAGAAAATGTTGTTAGTATTATCTTTTCTGATTGGCCAGTATTCGCTGACAAAGTAGTCAACTACTATGGCGAAACAATTGGCTTAATTGCTGGACCAGATAAACAGATGGCTCTTGATTTAGTTAAAAAAGTAGTCATCACTTATGAAGAAGAAACTCCAAATTTTGAACTTAACGAATCTGTTTTCCATAAGCATTTCGCCAAAGGCGATATTACCAAAGCGAAACAAGAAGCTGATTTTTCTTACACCGAGACTTTCGGGACCGGTTTACAAGAACATCTCTATTTAGAAACACAAGCTATGCTTATGTGGCTCGATGGTGATAAATTAACGGTCAAAGCCTCGATGCAATGCCCTTTCTATGTTAAAAAAGCCATTGTCAGAACGCTTGGTTGTGATCCTGATAATGTTCGCGTTATACAACCCGCGGTTGGTGGAGCCTTTGGTGGCAAAGAACACTATCCATCGTTACTAGCCGCTCAATTAGCGACTGCTATTGTCAAAATAAAAAAGCCTCTTCGTTTCGTTTTTGATCGAACTGAGGATATTGCTTTCACGACAAAACGTCACCCTAGCCAGACAACATACACAGCTTATGTTAAAAATAACAAAATAATCGGCATTGAAGCCAACGTTAAACTCGATGGTGGAGCGTATATCGGATGTTCCGGAGTTGTTCTTGCTCGCGGACTCATCGCGGTTATCAATTGTTACACCATTCCTAGTCTCGAAGTGAATGGAAATGTCTATCTCACTAACACTGTCCCAACTGCTGCGTTCCGTGGCTTTGGTTCCCCTCAGACTATCTTCGCTTTTGAAATGTTTATTAATCACCTCGCAAAAGCCTATCATGTTGATCCATTAGAATTCCGCTATGCTCACCTCGCTAAAAAAGGTGATGTTACCGCGGTGAATGGTTGCTTCCATGACGAGATTATCATGCCTCAATTAATTGAAAAGGCGATGAATATGAGCGACTACAAGCGAAAAGCAAAAGAATATAATAAGCCTGATTCCAACAGAGGAATTGGTATGTCTTGGTTCCTCCATGGATGTGGTTTTACCGGTTCGGGAGAATCCACAATTATTAATGCTCATGTCAAACTAGTGAAGGAAGCGGATGACACTGTTCATCTATACACCTCACAAGTTGATTTTGGTCAAGGTAACCGCACAACCTTAAAGAAGATTGTTTCTGATACATTGAATTACCCAGAACACTTAGTGTTTCATGAATCCCCTGATACTGATCATACTTTGAATACCGGACCTACCGCTGCTAGTAGAACAATTATTATTGTTGGCTATCTCTGTGAGAAAGCTGCTAAGCATTTAAAAGAGCAATGGGTCAGTGGTAAGAGAATTGAAATCATTGAACCATATGTCGCCCCACCCTATATCCATTGGGATGAAGAGACAATGCAAGGGGATGCCTACCCAGGATATGCTTGGGGAGTCAACATCATCGAAGTGTCTTATGATCCTTTGACCTATCAAGTTCATGTCGATGGAATATGGTCAACTTATGATGTAGGACACGCGATTGATGAGAGAATCGTTGTTGGTCAATCCGATGGCGGAATCGCTCAAGGTATTGGCTATGGAATGTTAGAATGCATGGATGTCAAAAATGGTAAATTTTATCAGAAGACTATCTCTGATTATGCCGTTCCGACCAGCATGGATTTGCCCTATATGGAAACCGTTTTAATTGATAATCATTTTGCTTACGGAGCCAGTGGCGCTAAAGGCGCTGGAGAGCTCACTTTTGTCGGTGTTGCTCCTGCTTTGTGCTTAGCCATTGAACAAGCTATTAAGCGAAAAATCAATAAAATACCTGCAAATCCTGAATATATTATGGAGTTAGTAGAAAATGGCAAAGATTAAATTTGTGGTGAATCACCAGCCTTTTGAAGTCGACGTTGATCCCAGCGCTAGGCTTTTAGATGTCTTAAGAGATGAACTTCACTTGATTGGGGTTAAAGAGGGATGTGGCGAAGGATCTTGCGGAGCCTGTACCGTTTTAGTTAATGGTGTTTCCTATTCTTCTTGTTTAACACCTATCGCTAATGTAATTGGCAAAGAAATCTTAACCATTGAAGGATTTAGCCGAACTGAACAATACCGAATCATCGCTGATGCTTTTGCTGAACTGGGAGGAAGCCAATGTGGTTTCTGCACTCCAGGAATGATTATGAGCACTTATGCTTTATTATTAGAAAATCCCAACCCAAGCGAAGAAGAGGCACGATTATCGCTCTCTGGCAACCTTTGTCGTTGTACCGGATATAATTCGATTATCAAAGCTGTTCTAGAAGCAGCCGAAGAAGGAAGAAAGAGAGGTCTCAAATGGTAAATAAATATCTACCAAAAGATTTAAAAGAAGCTCTTCAAATTCTTTCTGAACATGACTGCTATATCATGGCCGGAGGCACTGACTTAATGGTGGTTAAACATCGCAGCAGTGGTCTTTTGCCCACTTTTGATAAAGATGTTATTTATATTATGAGTTTAGAAGAATTGAACTTCATCAAAAAAGTCGATGGTAATATCGTGATTGGCGCAACCACCAATTACGCTGATATCATGAAGAGCCCAATCGTTCCTCAATTATTAAAAGATATCGTCATTGAAATCGCTTCACCCAGTTTACGTAATATGGCCACTCTCGTTGGAAACATCGGTAATGCTTCTCCTGCAGGAGACGCTCTTGTGGGCCTATATCTCTATGATGCCCTCATTGAATTAACCAGTGTTCGTGGCAAACGAGTGATGCCTATTAGTGAATTCATTTATGGAGTGAGAAGAATTTATCGTGAAAAAGATGAATTAATCACCTCAGTTATTATTCCTCAACAACATTTCACTA
>JBAZDV010000143.1:0-3766 GCA_041654195.1 Candidatus Methanomethylophilaceae archaeon
GCCCTTCACCGGCTGCTAACATCCATTTGACCGCTTGATAGGGAAATCCCAGTTCCTTCCGGTATTGCACTACCTTCTGATATATCAGCTGGCGTTTCGGGTTACCTGCAACACTAAACAGTTCAAAATCGGCATAGCCGGAAAAAGCCAGTAAATTGTTTATTGTTTCACTATCGTAAACATCCCACCAGTCGCCACGTAATTTACCATCCTGCATTTCTCCTATCATGTCAATCGGCATGATATCCGGCTTGAGAATTATGGTTTTGCTGTTTTTCTCATAAAAAAGGTTTTCGCCTTCAGTCGTTATATCCCCGGACCCGGATTCCTGCTTTGTTTTGTTCAAATCTTCCTGGTCTTTGGCCTGGTATTCGGCATAAAAACCATCCGTCACAATTTTATTGTTCGGAAACTGCCGCCATTCCAGTTTTATCATATTGCTGTCTGCCATTTTATTGTCCTGCAAGAACGGGTCTTAATTGCCCGTTGATAACATCTCCAATTTCGTCTTCTTTTTTTACTGATACGTTTGCAAAAACATTTATAAACCTACCTATCTCGCTTGTTTGAAACTTTTCGGTACCCGTTCTGCCGCTTGACAGTCTGACGCTTTCACTGATACCGGATTGAGCTCCTTTCATTCTTGCCATAGCTTCTTCTTTCGTTATTTCCCCTGCGTCATACGCACGTCTTATCTCATCAGCTTCAGCACCGCCAGCGATAGCTTTTTTCGCACCTTGTTTCGCCCGGAATGTCTGCCATGCTGCTGTTGCCATTTCAATCAAAAGAATCATACCAATTAAGGTTAGAGCAACTACTGCTATGGTTTGTGCTAACACTGTCATGTTAGCCTTTCCGGCGGTCCCGAGTGCTTTCCACCATGCATTCGCATGCATCAAAAACATACCCATTTGCATAAATTGTCCTGTAACATAAAACAACCCGCCGCCCACCGTAATAAGCAACGGCGCCATAATCATCATTTTGCCTATGAACTCTTTTGTCTCCGGCGATAAATCTTTGAACCAGTTTATGATTTTTTCGCCATATTCTGTCAGTTGTTTCATAAAATCCAACAACACGGGCGCAGCCGCTTCTCCCAAAGATTCCTGCAAATCACTGAAACCGTTTTTAAGAGCAGCCAAGCCGCCCGCTGATGTTTTGCGCATCTCTTCGTTCATGCCCTTGTACACGCTATTAAGGTACGCAACTATTGCCGCTGCCTTTTCCGTTTCCGTGCCATGTTCTATGATTTGTTTTGTATTTTCATCAATCTTGAATCCGCGTCTTGTAAGAGCGGCGTAGTTTCCTTCCATAGCCATGCCGAAGGCATTGCCGAAACTTATCATATCTTCTGTAGTAGCATTTACACCTTCTTCTGCTACCACCATGTCAAGGATAGCAGGTGTCATCATTTGTATGGTATCCGCACTTAACATAAACGTTCCCAATTGCGCCTGTAACGCCATTGTGGTTGTGTCGCTTACAACACCCGTTTTCTGTAATGCTGAAGCCTGTTTTTTTAACGATTCGATTTGTTCATCCGACGCATCCACTGAGGTCTTCAGCACGTGAGTCAGTTTTTGCACAACCTGCTCTTCTTCCTGAAATTCCCGAACTGCTAAACCAACTGCCGCACCTAACGCAAGACCTCCTAACATCATTTTCTTGCCGGTTCTGGTAAACCCGTCAGCAATACGCCTCAAATTCTCCTCGAATTTCTCAAATTCTTTGGCAGTGTTGTCTTTCGCATTTATAAGGACTTCTAAACTGTTGGCTATTCCCATTTATTGTCTCCGCCTTTTTGCTTTCTCCCACTCATATTTCTGTTTTCTGGCTTCAAAGAGCTGATAAGCATCGTCCACTTCCTCGATGATGCTTATTCCTTCCACATATCTTGCCGGATATTCCATTATTCCCACTCCGAATTTTTTAATCAGCCAGTGTTGCTCAAAATAGGTGCTGACATTTATGCCGTCGTCCTGTTCAGGTTTTATCCTGGCAATAGAACGCCTTAACTGTCTTTCATACTGCCTGACACTCCAGCCGATGGCCTTGCAACGTTGCCTGATAATCTTTTTTTTTCTGCAATAGTTATGTTGTTGACCTCTACGGCAGCCGCCACAAGCTGGTCGAAATGGTCCGGATTGAGAAATTTAAGAATATTCTCCTCGGTAGGAGGAACGAAATTGCCATTACCGTCCTGGTAATTCCACGACTTCAGACTCGCTGCCAAAGTTTTCAGCTGGAAAGTGCCTAATTTAACATTACCCATAGCATCAAGCGAGTTATCCCGTATGGCTATTTTTTCTCCGATCCCAAATTTGCGCAGAATATATTCTTTATCGTCTATCGTTATTATTCTGTCTCCGTCCATATTCATATCTCCTATTAAGTGGGTATTTCAAAAGCGACAGTGGCTGCAGAATAATCCAGCCCAAAATCCACTATATCAGCCTCGTTCATATTGCGCGGATTATCCCCTGTCTGCAGGTCTGTCAATGTGATGACAAGGGATATTCCTGAAATAGATTTTATGGTAATCGTCCCGGTCGCTATCTTTGCCAGCGCATCGGCAAGCACATCTATACCAGGATCTTCATTGAATTTGACAGTTACATCCGCGTCAAAATAACCCTGGGAAAGATGTCCAGGGAGTCTTGATGTCCCCCTGGCGCTGTGTTTTGTTGTCACGCCGTTTGTAAGCGTCAGGTCAATACTTTCGAAATCCACATCCGCAGGGATCCCTGTTAAGACAACTCCTGTGCCGATAAAAGCGTCGAGAACAATAGGCGCTTTCACCATGGAAGAAGCGGCGACTGATTTTCCAGTCCAATCTATGTTGCACATAACCGCATCATGTACGGGAATAGACAGTTTAAGCGATGTCAGGTACCCGTCGTATCGTGCATCGCCATCATCTATTTCCACAGGTTTCATCTTCTTGTCTTCATCCGACAATAGCAAAGAAAGGATATCCACGATTCCCACGCCAAGCGGGAAATCTTTTATGCTGCCGCTCACTTCCGCCTTGCCAGGAAAAACATTGTAAGGTTCTCTCTGCCCCGCGGCATGAATAACCTTTTTTTCGGATTTTCTGTCTGTATCGCAAAGTGCAGGCAGCAAAATATCCGATTCGCCTTCTTTCTTCCACCTCACCGCACATATTTCAAGAATGGTATCCTGATATGCCATTTTATGCCTCCCGTTTTACCAGCAACCGCGTTATCCATGATTGCTGTATTTTAAAGAACACAGGTAAAGCTTCCGGTAACGTAAACAGTCCCCCGGTGGACCTCAACACCCCGGGAAATCCGTCCACTGTGGGATATGCCCTTATAACCCCCTGAACCTGCCCCAGTAAATCATAAGCCTGTAATCGCGTCTGCCTATATGTTTTGTTATCCATTTGATAAGCTATTATCAGCACATACGTTATCAAGGCGCTTGCCGGTTGGTTACCAGTAGCACGTTGTATTTCATTTTCAGGTATAACATTGCTGACAATAATGGTCGGATAAGAAAAGTCAGCAGGTTCGGTATCCAGTAAAAACACAGGCTCTTCCTGTCGCCACTTCACAGTCCCGTCTGTTTTCTCTGCCCAGAAAGTTGTGGGCCACGTCGGTTCTGCTACTCCACTCGTACCGGATTGAACGCATCTGTAATAATGTCCGTTCGTAACGGTAGGTTTCACTAAATTATTAAGAGAGTACGCTTTTTTAGCCGTCCAAGTTGCTGGCGTGAACACTGTGGCAAGCAAGGCTTT
>JBAZDV010000144.1:0-3765 GCA_041654195.1 Candidatus Methanomethylophilaceae archaeon
TATCCTTACCGATGAAATCAGAGGCCTCATCGACACAGACCTGGCCACCAACGCAGTAAAAGTGGCTACCGGCCTCAAGAAACAGCAGAAAAAGGCGACCGACATCCACGCAGACCTATGCAGGGCTGGATACTCCATATCGTACAGAACAGTGGCCAGGTACATCAAATCCAAGAAAGGTAAGGCAGCAGCGTCCGAGTTTGACTGTTTCATCAAGCAGAAGTATGTTCCCGGAGAGCGCGTGGAGTTCGACTGGGGCGAGGTACGGATATACATTAAGGGAAGTCTTCGCCCGTTCAACATGGCTGCAACCGCTCTTTGCAGCAACGGCCGTTGGGGTCAACTCTTCACACGTCAAGACAAACAGGCGATGATGGAAGCGCATGTTGAGAGCTTCAAGTTCTGGGGTCATATTCCAAGAATAATTGTGTATGACAATATGAGGACTGCGGTCAAGAGTTTTACCGGTGGAGAGAAGACACCCACACTGGAGTTGACACAGTTGGAAGGTTATTATGGCTTCAAGCATCAGTATTGCAACGTTCGGTCAGGAAACGAAAAGGGTCATGTTGAAAGGGCTGTGGAAATACTTAGGCGCCTTGCGTTCTCAAGACGTGACCACTTCGACTCACTTGAGGAAGCGAATGAGTATCTTCTTTCCATATGTCGTGAAAACAACGAGGCAGTACAAGCCCTGATACAGGAGGAACTTGATGTCATGCAACCGTCAATCGGAGAAATGGCATGCTTTGAGGCCGACTATCGTCATGCGGACAAGCTCGCTACAATAAGCATAGATACCGTTCATTACTCCGTTCCGTTCGAGTACGTGGACCGCAAAGTATGGATGAAAAAATACAGCGACAAAGTTGTTATCTTCAATATGGAAGGTCCTTCCAAAATTGAAATAGCACGCCATGAACGCAGCCACATACAAGAGGATTGGATCCTTGACCTACAGCATTACCTGAAAGTCCTAAAAGTGAAGCCCGGAGCCCTTCACAACTCCATGGCACTGCGTCAGACGCCTAAGGCCCTTCAGGAACTGTTTGACACCTACTTCACAGACAATCCGCGAGGCTTCATTGAACTTCTTCTATGGGCTAAAGAAAATAAGTACACATACCAGGATCTGTGTTCTTCAGTGAAGGTGGCCAGAATGAAAGGGGTCAGAACAATCACCACAGACAGCATCAAAGCAACACTCAGCGAGACCCGTTCGATGGTAGAAGTCCTTGAACTTCCATGGTCACAAGGCATTGATAACAGTGCAGAACAGAACATCGCATCACTCGGAAGGATTTTCAACTCTCACTTTCAAAACCAGCCGTCATAATGGAACAGTCCTATAAGAGCTCAATCATGGACCACTGCCGGGCACTTAAGCTTGGTGGCATCAGGGGCTGCCTGGATGCCGTGATGAAAGACGCAAGCACACAGAAATGGTCATATGACCGCTTCCTTGCCGAGCTGCTCTCAAGAGAGGCCGAGCACAAGGAGAACACCCACCGCAAGGCTCAGATAAAGAAAGCCGGCTTCCCTCAGCTGAAATATCTTGAGGATCTGGACCGAGATTGCCTGCCAAAGGATATGGCCGTGGCTTTGCCTGAACTGGAGGCATTGGACTTCATTAAGACAGGCCAGAATGTCATTATGTACGGGAATCCCGGCACAGGAAAGACGCACTGTGCCATCGGGCTTGGAATCAAGGCATGTCTCGCAGGATACAATGTCCTATACGCTTCAGTACCCCGTCTGCTTGTTCAAATCAAGGAGTGTGAATCTCAACGCAAGCTGTCAAGGCTACAGAAACGCTTTGAGAAATACGACCTTGCTATCCTGGACGAATGCGGTTACAAATCTTTTGACAAAGCCGGTGCCGAACTCCTCTTCAACCACATATCCCTCAGGGCCGGAATCAAGTCCATTATCATCACTACAAACCTTGGCTTTGACAAGTGGGATCAGATCTTTACTGACAAAATAATCGCAGCAGCCATCGTCGACCGCCTGACTTATAAATCATATATCGTGGATATGAACGCTCAATCCTACAGAATCAAGGCCACCGAAGAGTGGATAAAGGAAAGAAAAATGAAACAAAAAACAGAGAAATAAATACCTTTGCAATGGTCTTCAACTGTTCAGAATTGGCTGGCAAAACTGTTCACTTTTCGATGGCAATTTACATCCGGTCTATGGGAAAGATGAAAGAATATCAATGCGGGGTTTGTGGAAACATTTTTTATGTGTATGAGGGAATGGGAGTCCAGGGGATAATATTATTGCTCCCGTTGCGGAAAATCAAAATTCCAATATCATAAATTGCACCGTCCGCTGGGATTCTTTATCTGTGAATGCGGTGGTTCTTTTCACAATGTAGCCCTCAAAGCCGCCTGCCCGCAATGCGGCAGTACCGATACCGCTCCTACTGGAAAAGAAAATACATGGGAATAGCCTGCGGGATAGAATAGAACCTGAAAAATTTGAAAGACTTCACAACCCTTCCTGATGGGAAATATCATCCGAATGTATTTAATGGACTTGGTGGTTACGGTCTCTGGTGGGCTTCTACGCAGTACGGTTCAGATGTTTCTTGGTATCGTCACTTGGCGCCCAATTACAACCAAGGATTATGGTTTTTCTCCGCGTTGCGTAATGGCTTAATTGACAGAAATAATAAAAGAAATACTGCCATTATCAAATATTAATTATGCAACAATAAACTTAATTCAAATACGATGAAAAAAAAGATTATTTATTTATTTGCTATGGTGTTCATCTATTCCTGTACACCACAAGATGCTCCCAATACCTTTACTGATTCCCGGGATGACAAAGTGTACAAAACAGTAACCATCGGCTCCCAAGTATGGATGGCAGAAAACCTGGCGTATTTACCTGCTGTTAGTGCTCCGGCATCAGGATCTTCCACGGAACCTCATTGTTACGTTTATGGTTATGCCGGCACAGACGTAGCTGCAGCCAAAGCCACAACCAACTATACAACCTATGGAGTACTTTATAACTGGCCTGCCGCAATGATTGCCTGCCCTGACGGCTGGCATTTACCCAGTGATGACGAATGGGAAATTCTGGAAACCTATTTAACTAACAATGGCCATAAATATGATGGCTCTATTGGAGGTGACTATAGAGCAAAAATTGCTAAATCCATGGCAAGTACTACTGGATGGAATGATTCAGACAAAGAAGGAGTACCCGGCAGTACCGAATATCCCGAATACATAAACAAGTCCGGTTTCTCAGCCCTTCCTGGTGGTGACCGCAGTAAAAATGGAGGCTTCTATGGCATTGGTCGCTACGGCTACTGGTGGAGTTCTGAGGAGTTCGAAATAAGTAACGCCTGGGGCCGCCGCCTGGGCTACGCTGACAGCGACGTAAAAATGACCGGCGACAGCAAGGGCCAGGGGTGGTCTGTCCGTTGTGTCCGGGATTAAGTGTGCACAGAAGCTGTACAGAGCGCACAGGCACAATGTGCTAAGCAGCTGTAGCAGTGAATTATAATCAAGATGGTGAAACTCCCAGGCCTATAAATCAACATACGACTTACCTCGGCAACGAATTAACGCATTTTTCACTCCAATAATTCTTTCAACCCGGTGCCTTCGTAGATGCCTTCCAGAACCGAGGGGGCATGGCGGTAGATTTCCCGCAATACTTCAAACGAGATCTTTATTCCGGCCTTCATGGTGAATCCGACGTATTGACCAATGGCTTTGTTCACACGGTCTTTTTCCTTTT
>JBAZDV010000145.1:0-3751 GCA_041654195.1 Candidatus Methanomethylophilaceae archaeon
GTGAAATTTTCGCCTACAAATTGTAAATAGTAAGCTTCTTTGTCTTCTGCATATCTATTTCTCTTAGAGCGAATAGTGCAGAAGGGGATGCCAAGATTGCCAAGGAAAATGAGCTGGATATAATTATCTGTTTTTAGATTGTAGTACGTTCCATCAGATTTCCTAGTATCATACTCAATCAATTCTTTGGGTGTATCCTTATCTATGCGAATCGGCTTCACTGCAAGCAATTCTGCCGATGTTTGACCGTGTAATTTCGGGTAGTCGCTTGAAAACTTTATTGTCATAAAATCTTCCTCCCCTGTTTTTATTACATCTTCATCATATACAACTACTACACATGCTTTTGTTTTTACCTTTACAAGATGGTTTCCATCACAGTCTGTTTCAAACCCTATGATTTCGCCATGCTTATACCTATCTAAAAACGTTATATCAACCAAATCACCAATCTTTAAATCATTCATAAAATCTTATCCTCCATCATACCTTTGATTATTTCATCCCATTTCTTTGAGTTGATACCAGCTAAATTCGCTTCCTTGATAACCAGGTCAATAGCCATCTTCCTTTCGTCCAAAGTGAAATCAGCCCATGACTTGGGAACTTCTGCGTAACGCCCTTCTACACCTTCCAGAGTTTTGGATCGCTTCACCTTACCGTCTTGAATGAAGATGTATTCGTCGGCACCAGCACACTTCAACTTGATACTGTCCTTTAAATCCTCATAGCTCTCATAGCTTGAAAGCCCCGACAACCAAAATTCCCCTATGAGTGCGTGAAAGGCTCTATTCTGTGAGTCAGTGCCTATCTTCTTGGGTTGCGAAATCTGGACGGTGATATATCCTCCAGACCTCTTATCGCTCAAGGCAAACTCTTCCTTGACCTTGGCTCTGTATTGAGGTGGGACTAATGCTAGCCCCATCTCCTCATGCCGAACCGTAAAGCCTGTCATTTTTCAGCCCCCTCAAGTGGGATTCTAATCGGGTTGAAAAGCGTACAGGACTGGATTTTCCCCTTCTTCACCCATCCGTAAATCGTGTTATAATGCTTATGTGCTTTCTTTGCAAAGTCCTCAATCGTTATGAAATCGGTGAAGATATTGTACTCTTTCTCGATTTCCTTCACATGTGAGAGAGCGAAATCACGCTCCCCCCTCACATGCTTCTGGTCTGCCTTTAGAATACCTTTCTTCTGCAAGGTCTCCAAAGTCCGTATTGTGCAGTTCCATCTTTGTGCTAATTGTGATGCGTTCATAAATCCTCCTAGAACGGTAATTCTGTGGTTACTTCGCCTTTAGCGATTATCTTATCAAGATCCTTTCGGTCTCTTCTGTGATTGTCCCAATAAATCATGCTGAGAGCTTCTATCATCTTATTCCCATACTCTTCTTCTTGTTCCGTCCATGTGTGCAACTTAAAAGAAAACGGATTAAGATACAGATTTGAAATATGCTCCACGTCTCTTGTGCTTGCCATTTTGTAACCGCAAACCTGGAAAAGATGCTGTTTGTACTTCCCCCCTGTCTTTGTATCGGTTAGATGCATTTTCCCGTCAATTTCCCAAAGCCTATCCAAGCGTCCAGCATAGACCAAATCCTTGTTAAAAACCATTTGCTCAATTTGGGATACCTTGATGTCGTGTTGATCGTGAAATTCCTCGTAAGCCAATATATATGTCGCCAATTCGTCGTCCGCCAATTCTGACATGTACAACCCCGTATCCCAAAGCTCAGTCAGATTGTGCACCGTCTTCCCCCGCTCGGCATATTTCGGGTCACACTCAAAATCGGACATGACAGGCTTTAGTAGCTCTGACACTGAGGGGACGTGTATCCCCTCTAATGTGTATTCATGTTCTTCTTCGTTAAATTCAACCATCAGAAGCCACCTTTTTTCAATTTAGCATCCAAATCGCCAAGAATCTTGTCGCTGTACCTTGGAAGTCCAAGAATGGTAAGTCGCTTCTTTTCCTCGTCCCAGTCCGAAGCGTTAACCCTTAGCTCAAACTCTGCAAGTTCCGCCGTCTTGTCAAATTTGGTCTTTTCTTGCGATGGGTTTTTTGTCGAAGCGTCGACAAAATCCGACTCAATAATTTCAAACGCTGTTTGATAGAGATATCTTCTTAGATAGGTTTCAACTGCTCCGAGATTTTGCACCTCATGGCAACCTTTGAGATTTGCGGTGCTCATGGGACTCTCAAAAATGATTTTATCATCAGGCTTATCAAGGTCGGTTATAGTCATAACCGCATTGCTCGGGAATGTAACCATCGGGATAATCCTAACCTCTTTGCAGATATCCGTGATAGCAGGTACAAAGTCTGCTAGTTCATAATACGTGTACTTTGCGTACTCATTCTTCCCGCCTTGTTTAATTCCTTGCTTTTTCAGTATGATTCTAGCTTCTAACAATTTTTCGTAAATGTTCATTTTCTACTCCTCACAATCTACATGATATTTCGGGAAGCAACAATCTGTCGCTTCATCCTCGTTCTTGAAGATATTCCCGCAAGAGGGACACTGAAACCAGATGTCTAGAAATGTCTCCTTGTTCTCTGGATTGCCGTCCTCAACCCTGCGACCGTCCTCGTAGCACTCGACCTCGATGTTTGAAATCTCTTCCCTGCACTCCTCTCTGAGTGCATCGTATTCCCACTCCTTCATGGTAAATCTCCTTTTCCTTAACCTACAATCAGTATACAGTAGTTTACAAAGAGTGTCAACAATTGTTTACAGATATTTCCCATATATGTATTCTTTTTGAATAATCAATTCCTTTCGTATTACTTCCAGACTCGAACATTAAACAAGCGTAATCGGTGGCATCGATAGAACCGCATAGGTCGCAATGGTCACGTTTTTCCAGGAAGCACGAAAAACAGTATTTACAATCCTTGCAACGATGATTCTTGTCTATCCCCGATGGTTCAAAGAGCAGATTGTCGGTTCGGTGTATCATACTCCCAAGATATCCTTAGTCTTGACAAACTCACTTCTTCCATTCTTCAACCGATGTTCTGTTTGTTGGATTTCAATCGGGTGGCATCTTTCCAATATCCTAGAAAAGATTCTCTTATTAGCAATGTCGGCAGGTTCTTTGATATCTGATAAAGATAAATTAGTCGTGATAATCATCGGCAATTTTGCTGTGTATCTGGTATCAATAACACCATAAATAATCTCTTGCATATAATCGGTTCTTCTCTCTGTTCCCATATCGTCAATAAGCAATAAATCATAAGCGTTGAAAGAGTTATAAAAATCCGTCTTGTCAAAGTCTGCGAAAGATTTACTCGCTAGGTCGGGAAACGAAGTTGCCTTGCAAGAGTATCCTTTATCCAAGAGAGCGTTTAAAATACAAGTGGCATAAAATGTTTTCCCACCATCGACTAGACCGTAAAATAGAAGTCCTCTACCGGCATCTAAGAAAGTCGTGAAGTTGTCAACATACTTTCTGATTGCGTTTGAAATAATAGGAAGTGAATTATCGTCTTGATCGAGAGTGTTTTTGAGAAGCGAAACATCATTGAAGGCATTCTCTTTATTAAAGATAATCCTTTCAATAAGACGTTGCTTTTCATCCTCTTCCTCTTTTATGCGCAATTTTTCAGCCTGGCAAGAACAAAGACATGCGAAAAGCCTCTCAGAACCAAGAAACATTTTTCTCGATTCTTTAGGAGTGTTGCATTTTCCGCAATACAAAAGCCCGTCCTTGATATAATCACCTTCTTCTTTTTTCGACTGAAATCC
>JBAZDV010000146.1:0-3735 GCA_041654195.1 Candidatus Methanomethylophilaceae archaeon
GCATAGCTAACTGTTGCGCAGATACTAACTGCTCAGGTTGTTGCATTACAGGTTGTCCACTTAGTTTTTGTGCAGCCGCATTTTTATGCTGCTGTATATGATCAAGCATTAGCCCATTAAGACCAGGCATCGTGCGCACCATATCATCAAATTCTGAAGACAATGCATACCTCGTATGTTCTCGTACATGCAAATCATCTTCATCTAACGGATGTATTTGAGGAATACTGCCTTTCTTAAAATACATGTTTTCCTCATTTGCCCTACGAATATGTAAATTTTCAAGCGAAACAACATCCTCCCAGTTACCAAGCTCGAATGTCTCAAACAACTTGGCTCTCATGGATGGTATAATCTGTTTTGTAATTGGATCATGAAATAATCCCTGGCTTAAAAGAAACACAACCTGCTGCCGCTTCTGAGCAACAGATGTAGTAAGAAGATCATCTGTTTCGAGTACCACATCAAAAGATGTCAAATCATTATTTGTCCACTCTAAAATATATGCAAGCGTATGATCCTCACCTATAACCTTAGTCATTCGCGGCACTTTTACATACTGCTTATACAGATACAACCATTTTCTGCCTATAGCTTTAGCCGCTATCTCTATGTTCTCAGATGTCAATGACACCCTCGAATCATCCTGCTGTTTTATAAGCTCCATACCCACACCGGGAGTACCCGAAGGGATTGCAGACTGAGAAGCAAAATCTGATACACCGGAAATTTCTGTGAATAAATCTCTTAACCTCGCCTCTTCCTGTGATACTTCATAATTCAGATTTGGCATATCAAGCGCTCTCAATGGCTCTGATCCCGGACGACGCTCTATAATATCTCCGCTCCTGATACCATTGGCCAATACTGAATCCTTATCCGTCAAAGCATCCTGCTCTATACTCCATGCCGGCACCGATACCATGTTTATATATTCATGGATTCTGTTCTTTAATGCGTTATATCTGCGCTGTATCGGAATAAGGCGCTCTATAATAGTCCTTCCCCAAAAATTACCCGCCTCTCTTATACATACCTGCTTTGTATATGAATGGCACGGCCTGCCATTATTATCTTTCCATGGATTGTCTACATATACGACTAAATGATCCCCGACAATAATAATCAACTTACCGTTTGGATATTTACTACATGCCGTATACTCCGCCTCAATTACAATCTCTGAATTATCAAGCTTACTCTTGCCATACCTCATTATAGATGCCGTATATCCCATACCACCAGTCGATATTCGAGAATTTTCGAGATTATATACATCAACTTCACGCCCTGCCAGCTTAAGCCCCCACAAATCCTCTATCTCAGAAACAAACATTGGCCTCGCATGAAATATACTTACATTATCTTCAATCCGTTCCTTATACTCAGACTCAGGATATATCTCAAAAAAAGACACTACTACATGATCAATACCACCCTCATATACTTCTTCATCTCCGTCCCTATACAGCAGCCTCCCCTTTTTAGGATTCCATACATCTTTATGAAAAACCGTACCGCATATCTCGCTCCAGGCATTGGCTTCCTTAAACCTCTCCTGCATATCTACTTCTGAATATGTGCCCCTGACTATTTTTGTACTTATCTTTGCTGTAGATAAATCACTGTACGCTTCGCTTGCGGGCCTTACAACCAACGCCGGCTTCGCTTTGTTTAATTTCGCAAGCCGTGACTCGATTTTCGGAGCAATAAGATTAAATACCTCTCTCTCCTCAGAATCATAAACAAAAGGCATTTCCTCAACAACCCTGCTTGTCATATCAATATCACAATACTGATTCCCTATTAAAAACTCACGGTTCAACTGACACTGCATCTCTCTCGTAACTCGATTCTCGCGTCTCTTATCCCATTCTTTTTTTATGTCGGCAACCACTTTATCAGCATCTACATCACCGTCAATAAAAGGGGATTTCCAATCATTAGAAGACAGCTCTTCTTCAACATCCTGTGCAGTGCCTTTGTTTTTAATTTTGTTTATGAACTCTTTAGCCTTGTCAGCAAATGCCATTATTATTCACCCGCTTTACGAATCTCGCGTGTCTTTTTATAAATCCTGTTTTCGTGTACAGACACCTTTTCTGGAACAACTGTCTTATTCACCGGTATTACACTGCCATTACTTTTTCTGTTATAAACAAAAAAGAAACAGATTTTACCTGTTTCCACTAAAATATATACAATAAGACAAATTACTACCCACATCTAAATCACCGCTTTTCAAATACATTATTGTGTTTTACTTTAGAAGCCTCTGTTTTTTTCTTCTGTTCTTCTTTTTTTCTTGCTTGCTCTTCTGCCAATTTTAATTCTTCCTCATGGGCTTCCTGTTCGAGCTCCTCATTCGTTTTCTTTTTAGGTATAGTCAAATAACGCTTAGGCTCAGGCACTTCTTTAGGTGCTTCCTCTTGAGGCTCAACCAAAGAACCTATTACCGGCTTATCAGATAAATTCACGATCTTATTTATCAGCATATCCAAATGTTCCTGGCATATCATAAAACACTCTGCCACAGGCGCTGTTACTGTTGTTATTGCCTTTACCGCCTGATTCTTACACCCAAACAAATCACACCTGAAATTTCTTGTATCCCTTATCTTTAACTCTGTTGCCATTGATCTACCCGCCCCTTTCTATCTCCTGTATCGTCTTCTTGCACTTGTTAATTCACGCATCTTTAATGCCTTATGTTGCTCGAGTATCGATGATTCTTTTCTCTCGACAGGATCTACACCATACATAAGCCTTAATAATGCCTGCGATAACATGTCTACATAGTCATCATGTGCCGCATTAGGAAAACTCGCACACTGATCTATAAAACTCTGTACCCATGGCATCAGCTTCGGATGAGGTAAATATACATTTCCGGACTCTACCATCGGAGAACACCCCGCAGCCCTGTCTACCTTAGTCCCCATTGGCTCTACCCGCACCATACCACCAATTTTTAACTGCAACATGTCATATACCGCTTCGCCCTTTGCTTTCTTTTCAATTAACTTCAAAAATGCTCTCTGATACTGCTTCGTTAAAGTCTCAACTGCGGATAGTGTTTGCACAAAAGACATAGGAGCATAAACAGAATCAAGCAAAAACACCCTCGCCCCAATATGTCCAAAAACCCCTCCAGCAACATTATCAACACCCTCTCCGCCTTTGAATGTCATATCCCAGGACTGAAGCTGACTGTCCATGTCTTTGGGTAATACAATCGGTGTCCTGCTTGTATATGTACCATCCGGGAGCTGTATTCTCACTTTATGCTCTTCAGGATTCCACCCCGCAGGTACCCAGTAGTTCCACCAGTGCCGATGAAACATGTTGCCCTCGCGAGCCGATGGTCTACCCTGATATAATGCGTTCCATGCCCTAATCCCCCCCTCAGAAGGATCATTTATATATGCCTGCTTGAACTCATCCAACCATTTATTATCTTTACCTATCTCCGGAAATAAAGCATCCCCAGGCTTCCTGCCAAGAATATCGTCTTCTTCTGCCTCACACGGAAACCTCAGTACTTCAACCGGTAATGATTCCCGCTCGATAATCCTGCCTGCGATATCATCTTCGTGCCACCTGGTCAGTATTAATACAACTACACCATATGCGGAGAGCCTCGTTCTTATTGACGACAGATATTCATTCCACTTTTTCTCGCGGTCAGATTCAGAATATGCCTCTTCTTTATTTTTTATAGGGTCATCAATTAAA
>JBAZDV010000147.1:0-3720 GCA_041654195.1 Candidatus Methanomethylophilaceae archaeon
GAGTGAGCTTGAAGATGAGATACTAAAACGCGAGGATGCAAGAACCTCTCTTTTAGATTTTACCTTATACACCATGCCGGAATATGAGGTTAACTGGCATCATAAGGTTATCTGTGATGTTCTGGACCGATTCTTAGATGGAGATATCGATCGGTTATTAATTGAAACACATCCGCGCGTGGGTAAATCAGAACTGGGATCGCGCCGTTTTCCCGCGTATGCTCTCGGGAAAGACCCTGACAAAAGCATTATCTCATGTTCATATTCTGCCGGTCTGGCGTCCAGGATGAACAGAGATGTACAGAGGATCATTGACACTCCCGAATATCGAAACTTGTTTCCCGGCACGATGCTTAATGATTCCGTCACAAAGACTGATAAAGCCAAATACAGCCAAACAGACGAGATGTTCGAAGTCGTTGGGCATAAAGGAGTTTACCGGTCCGCGGGTGTTGGTGGTGGTATTACTGGTATGGGGTGTAATATCGGTATCATTGACGACCCGATCAAAAACCGGGAAGAAGCCTTAAGCCCGACATACCGAGAAAAAACATGGGAATGGTACACATCCACGTTTTATACTCGTCTGGAAAAAAACGCTAAAGTTATGTTGATTACGACGCGCTGGCATGAAGACGACCTAGCCGGACGTATCCTTAAACAGGCTGAGGAAAACGGCGAACAGTGGGAAGTTGTGTGCCTCCCTGCCATTAGTGAACCTGAAAATAGATGCGCGTATGATATCCGAACGGAACCGGACATAGCTCTTTGGGAGAATAAATACAACTTAGATAGACTGTCAGGTATTCGCGCCGTATTGGGTCCCTATCAGTTTGCGGCACTGTATCAGCAACGACCAACCCCGATTACCGGCGGAATGTGGAAATACGCTGATATCGACAAACACCGGGTGTCAAAGGCTCCGATGCTGACACGAATAGTTGTGGGTGTTGATCCTGCTGTTACCTCAGATGTCAAAAGTGATGAAACTGGGATAGTCGTTGTGGGTATTGGCAAAGACAAAGACTTGTATGTGTTGGGAGATTACAGTATCAAAGGAACGCCGCTGGAATGGGCGCATCAGGTGGTTTACGCGTATGAATCCCATGACGCTGATAGAGTCATAGGGGAAGTCAACAACGGCGGCGATATGATAGAAAGCACGCTGAGGTTTGTTATGAAGGCATTACCATATACCCCCGTCCATGCTTCCAGGGGCAAACAGATTAGAGCTGAACCTATAGCCGCCATGTATGAACAAGGTCAAATACACCATGTGGGAAGTTTCCCGATGCTGGAAGGTCAAATGGTCGAATGGGTACCGGGTGAGAAGTCACCCGACCGGATGGACGCGTTAGTATGGGCATGCACTGAGTTGTCAGGCAAGAAGAGTTCACTGGCTCCGACGTTTGTATCTTTCTCAAATAGTGGTATGTAGGTAAGTATATATACTCACACAACCTATATGTATATGAGGAAGAACAAATGACAAGGAACTATGATAAATTCTGTGAACTCTTTGATGAGCAAATCGATGCACTCAAGAGAGCTGTCGAAAATTTAGACCGGAAAAACGTTAGATGGCATTCGTATAAAATAGAAGGGATGTTAGATGCCGCATGGAGTATCTTAAATGCAGAAGAAGGAGCTGCGATTTACAACAAATTTCGGAATTATCCTGATTTTGCAGGTATGGATGGAGGTTTCCACAAGAAAATGGAATCTCTTTACGGCGAGAACTGGATTTAAATTTAATCTCTTTTTTTCAAAACCTTTATCATATAATACCGCGTTGTTATTATAACCATATCGGACGCGGTATATAATGGTAACTAAACCTAAAAAATCACAAAAAGTTGAGGGGATAACCCTTAACTCAGCTGGATATAATACACCGGCAAAAGGCATTAACTGCTCAACTGTAAGAAGCCTTGTGCAGAACATACATTATGCTGATAATATCCAGAACATCAAAATCCAGGTGTTTCCTGATGCTCCGGAAGTGTGGGTAACTGATCCCGATGGCAAAACAGATGAAGATCGGACGGCTGAGCTTAAAGCTGATTTTGCGAGGGTCAAAGGATACGAAGCTATGCTCCTCACGTTCCCGGGCGTCATGGATTGGGGGTGCTCAGTTAAATCAGTTGGATATGAGTTTGTCGAAGGGAAATATCGAGTATCTGAAATCCGGAACTTGCCCTCTGAATCTTTCTGCCTGTTCCAGAACGGCACGATCGTAAACCCGTTAATGCCGGGAATCGTCACAGTGGGCGACGAAACAGAAGTCTATCAGTATATCGAGGATACCGGGGCAACTCTCAGGATAGACAACTTTACGATTGTTCGGGACGAAAGCACGCCGTATCCATCGGGCAAAGCGTATAGTTTGCCGGTGTATCCGGTGATTGCTAGAATTGAGTTTGCAGATGTGGCATGTCAGCAACAGGTAAATAGGGTTGGCGCTCCTATTATCATGCCGAAAATCCTGGAAGATTACGCGGGAGACGGCACAGAACTAAACGCATGGTTTGTTAAGTTCGGTCGGCAGTGGGGTAAAGACACAGGGTTCTTAATTCCTCAGGGTGTCGAGTTCCCAGACTTGAAAATCACTGAAAGCACGACCGCCCAAGAATACAAACAGCAATGTATCAATTATATTGATCTGTTTTTCAACCCGACGTCTGTATTTTCCAACGAAGGAAGCTCGTTAAGTTCTTCGGACTCGTCCAAGGCTGAAATCTGGGCGGCGTTCATCGGCGGACTCCAGAGTATTATGGAGACGTGGGTTATTAAGGTGTTCCAGGCGGCTCTTGAATGGAATGGGTATAATGGGTATGAAGTCCACATCGAACTTAAGAGACCGTCGATTGATAGGAGCGCAGAACGGAGGGAACAGGTCAAACTCGCTATTGAAGGGAAAGCCATTACCATAGACGAGATCCGGGATAATCTGCCGGAACTTGAACTTAGAGAGATGAGCGACGAGGTTAGAGCCGAACTGACCGAACTGTATAAGGCGACATCTCCTGTTATGACGTTTGGGAATGTAACGCCGGGGTTTACGAAAAATGAAGATAAAGAAATCACTAATATAGAGGAAGAGTATCTGAATATTGATACTAAACTGATGGAAAAAGTATTAGGATTGCTCAGTAAATGACGCTAACCAAAGAGCAAGAAGCCGCTATACGCGAACAGTTAAAGGCGCGGTCTATTGCCATTGCCGCGGTATTAGCTAGTGCGGCGTCCGGAGTGATACTGGCATCCGCTAAAGACGCGGGAGTTGATTATACCAAGGCTGAATATACTGCGATGCGTAATAAAGTCCTGAAAGAGTACACAGCGAACTTGCAGAAAGGCGGCACGATGTGTGTTGAGCGTGTCCTGACACCTGTTAAAGGTGGCATGGTCAAAGCCACAACCCGCCAGGTGTTTGTGCCATGGCTCGCCGACAAAGCCGAACAGGAATCAGATGAGATCATCGCACTTATCCGCCAGCGTCAGGCTGAGGGGATGAACCCAAGACTTGTAGCCAAAGAGTTGGAGGGTTACTTTGAAGGAACCCGACACAACGCACTGACTGCCGCCAGGACAGAAGCATCTAAGATTAGGAATGACGTTAATGTTATCCTCATGGAAAATAACGGCACTAAATACGTGCAGTATGTGACAGCTGGAGATGACGCCGTAAGACCGGAACACGCACAGAGGAACGGGAAG
>JBAZDV010000148.1:0-3715 GCA_041654195.1 Candidatus Methanomethylophilaceae archaeon
ACACGGCGTCGCCGCGATGATGACCTATGTCAGCCATCTCAAAGCCGGTAACCTCGACCTGAACGCTCCGGAACCAACGACGGTTTTTGAAACGCCGCTCTCCATCGTTCTTGACGGCCATTCAGGCGTGGGCTACTGCATCGCCGATTTTGCCGTTAAAAAAACCATTGAAAAAGCAAAGAAATCAGGTGTCTGCATAACGACAGTACGCCAGGCAAACCACTATGGATTCGCGGCTCACTGGTCAGAGATGATGGCCAAAGAAGGATTGATCGGCATTGCTTCCACTAACACGGTCCGCTGTGTCTGCCCGACACGAAGCGCGGAGCGCAATCTTGGCACGAACCCGCTGACATTCGCCTTCCCGACAGCGGGCGACGAGCCGATGTTCAACCTTGATATGGCGACATGCGTAATGGCACACGGGAAGCTCGTCCGCAGCCAGGTATTTGCGGAAAGCGGAATAATTCCCCGCGAAGTGATCATCGACGGCAGGGGCAATGTCGTGACTGACTTCAAAGAAGCCCTTGAGATCCTCCACCACGGAGACGACAGAAGCGACGCACCGAAGCCTGACACCGGCGGACTCGTTCCCCTCGGCGGTGTCACAGAGATATTAAGCGGACATAAGGGTTACGGTCTTGCGATGCTCGTTGAACTCCTCACGGGCGGTCTCTCTGGCGGAACGCCCAGTAAGTTTATCCCGCTTGCGCACGAGGGTATCTGCTTCTTCTTCATGGCGATCGATCCTGCGCTTTTTGGCGATGCCCATGAAGTTCGTGAGCACGTTAAATACATCATCAACGAATATAGAAAGACGGCGTCTCTCGATCCCAGCCTGCCAGTCCTCATGCCCGGCGACAAATCACGCGTGGCGCACGCCAAGGCAGTCAAGGAGGGCATCGAATTGAGCCCCGAAATTGTTGACATACTTAGGGAAGTTGCCATTTTGACCAAAAAAGAAGCAGAATTGGAATCAATTTTTGTTCATCCCTAACTTCCAGATCAACACGTGTCCGATATAGACTTTCAAAATACTTATAAAGGAGGCTGTAGTTATTTTAGAAATTGAAATGGGTAATTTGCAGAACATAAAATAAATTATTTGGGAGGTCAATAATATGAAAAAGAACTTTAGCATTGTTATCATCTCTATCTTCCTGGTGTCTATGTTATTCGGTACGGCCTTTGCAAAGGAAGATTTTCGCATTAAATTTGGCTACAGCGCAACGGATAAAGAAAACAACTTTCAGGTATTTAAAAATGTATTCAAGAAATATGTCGAAGATACATCAAAGGGACGCCTTGTTGTTGACCTCTATCCGAATGCACAACTTGGCGGTGAACGTCAGATGCTTGAAGGAATGACTCTGGGAACAGTAGAAATGGCTATGCTGTCACCAGGAATTGCCGCAAGTATCAGTCCCAAGTTCCAGGTTCTCGATCTGCCGTACCTCTTTAAAGACAATTTTACGGCGTATAAAGCACTGGACGGCAAGTTGGTAGGTATATTGAATTCGCAGTTAAATCCTAAGGGTGTTCGCCTTCTTGGGTTTGCAGAAAACGGATTCCGTGAAATAACAAACAATACTAAGGTCATAAAAACCCCGGCGGATCTCAAAGGTATGAAGATTCGAGTTCAGCCGATTCCCGCACACCTTGAACTTTTTAAAGCATTCGGCGCCAACCCCACACCTGTAGATTTTGGAGAACTCTATACAGCGCTCCTTCAGAAAACTGTCGATGCACAGGAGAACCCGATTACTCTGATCTACAGCTCAAAACTTTATGAAGTTCAGAAATACATTTCAATGACGGACCATGTTTACGCTCCTTCCGCGCTGTTTATCAGCGAAAATTTTTATAAAAAACTTCCGGATGATCTGAAGAAAATTGTTGCGGATGGCGCAAAGAAATTCCGCGATGAGTCAAGAAAGAGCCAGCAAAAAGCATCTAAAGATCTTATCGATCAGCTTAGGAAGGCTGGAGTTAACGTTTATTATCTGACACCTGCAGAGAAAAAAGCATTTATGGATGCTGCAAAACCAGTGTTTAAGATCATGGAGCCGGTTGTAGGAGCTGACCTTATAGAAATGGTAACTTCATACAACAAATAGAGTGAGGATGCACGGCCGATAACTGCTTAGGGAGAGAGAATTTTTCTCTCTCCCACATAAGGAAAGGAGTTGTATTATGCTTAATATTTTTAACAAGATAGAAGAAAAATTTTTAATTTTAAATCTTTTGGTATCGACACTTATCGTCTTCATGAATGTTGTATTGAGGTATGTTTTCAGTGCCTCTCTATCATGGGTTGATGAGGCAGCGAGATATATGTTTCTATGGCTTATATGGGTAGGTGCAGACTACGCACTCGCAAACAGATCGCATCTGCGTATAACGATGTTTCCAAACAAACTGCACGGAAAAGCTCGGATCGCTTTAGAGCTCTTTGTACTTACGGTATGGTTTTCATTCTGCTCGTTTCTTGGTTATCAGGGAATAAAACTTGTCTCTATAGTAGTAATGCAACAGCAGCTCTCAACTGCAATGCAGATAAATATGGGCTGGGCTTACGCATGTGTACCCTGTGGAGCAATATTCATGTCTGTCCGTCTCCTCCTTGACATAGTTTCTATTATCCGCACAGGTGTCATTCCAGGTATAGAAAACAACGACCCAAATAAACTTGCAGAAGAAGCGTTAGAAGGAGTGACAATGTAATATGGACATAGGACTTCTTTTTGGGGTACTTTTCACGCTTTTGGCCCTGTCTGTTCCAATAGGAATATCTCTTGGAGTAGCTACTGCAACAACAATTTTTGCCTGCAGCCATCTTCCTCTCGTATTGATAGCGCAGAACGGTTTTACGGGCATGGATTCTTTCCCTCTGCTGGCAATACCTTTCTTCATGCTGGCGGGTTCCCTGATGACATATGGCGGAATATCACGCCGTATAGTGGCGATGGCGGAATGTCTTGTGGGTTTTATCACAGGAGGCCTCGCAATGGTAACAATAGTTGCATGTATGTTCTTTGGCGCCATTTCAGGATCTGCTGCGGCAACGGTCTCTGCTATAGGTTCTTTTATGGTTCCTATGATGGTCGAAAAAAAATATAACCCTGCTTTTGCAGCAGCGGTAATATCTTCTGCGGGTACGATAGGCTGTATCATTCCCCCAAGCATACCTTTTGTCGTCTATGGAGTCATTACGGGAACTTCTGTAAGTGATCTTTTTATCGCTGGCATAATCCCGGGAATAATGATCGGGGTTTCGCTGATGATAGTTGCTTTTTTTATCAGCAAGAAAGAAAAATATCCCAAAATGTCAAGCATCCCGACATTCAAGACAGTGGTAAAGGTTTTTGTAGATTCCATATGGGCACTTTTTGTTCCGTTTATTGTTCTTGGAGGTATATACGGAGGCATCTTTACTCCCACAGAAGCTGCCGTAGTTGCAACCGTTTATGCGATCATAGTGGGGAAATTTATATATAAAGAGCTAACTTATGAAATAACCCTCAAAGCATTTAAGGATGCAATTATGGTGATAGGAGCGACGCTCTTTATGGTCGGACTTGCTACATCTTTTGCGTCGTACCTTGCGATGGAAAGAATTCCAATAAAAGTTGGAACTTTTATATTAGGTTTTGCGCAAAGCAAGATTATTGTGCTGCTTCTTATCAATGCTGTGTTCCTAATAATAGGTTGTTTT
>JBAZDV010000149.1:0-3655 GCA_041654195.1 Candidatus Methanomethylophilaceae archaeon
AGGGTATCAGGAACTGCCGATCGATAAAAAATTCACCTTTCCGACCGACGACCGCCCGCAGTTCGAGTATCAGGTAGGCTGGCACTTCTTTGTCGGAAATGTCTTCGATACAAAAGGCCGCGAGTACGGTGTCCAGCTGATGTTCTGGCGTTACTCTCTTCTCCCTCCTGAGATGGCAAAGCAGGCAGGACTGAGTGATCTCGAAAATCAGATCGTCGAGATCCATCTTGCCGTGAGTTCGGCCGGCGGGAGGCATTACCGTATGCGGCCCATCATCGTTGCAGGAACGACCGGGCTTGTTGATTTCTCAACAAACCCGTACAGGTATTCTGTTGGAAAAAATACCCTCGCGTCTCAATCAAAAGACTCTCTATTCCCGCTTAGACTGCAGGCATGGGGGATCGACAACCACAAGGAGGTCCCGGCCGAGATCTCGATCGATATCACCATCGATCAGACGAAAGGCTATGTCCTGAACGGGGACGAAGGGATGATGCCGAGTGTCGGCGGGGTTGGGACACTGTATTATTCGGTCCCGAATCTCCGGGTCGATCCGGACAAGAGCCGGATATCGATCGAAGGGGAAGAACTCCGACTTGCTGCCGGCAAGTTCTGGTATGATCATCAGTGGGGGACCGGCTTTATGCCCGGCGGCAGTCCGCGGATCGATGTTCTGCGGGCAGTGGGACTTCTCGGGGACAAGCCCGCCCTCGGCTGGGACTGGATGGAGATCCAGTTCGATAACGACACCGAGTTCGCTCTTTCGGCGATCCATACGAACGAGCAGAAGGAATTTTTCATGCAGACCGGTCCTACCCCTCCGGGTATTATGACCGCGGCCGCCGTTGGATCGTATATTAAAGAAAACAGCGAGTATTTCCCGGTCAAAGGAGTGATCCGGGTCACTGACTGGGTGCAGAGTTCGGTGACCGACGGTCAGTATCTGACGACCCGTGCCTGGTATCCGAATCGGGTGGAGGTCACCGTGGAAACGGCGGAGGTCCCGGATGCATACAAACGGTTTGTGATGATCCCGATCGTTTCGACCGGTCAGCAGGGATTTTTTGCGGCAGGAGCAGAGTATTCGGAGGGGGCGGTCAGGATCGAGTCGCCCGACGGCAAACGGATCGGGGCAGGATTTCTGGAGAATGTCAGTTATGCGGATGCCTGCCGGCAGAATCTGCGGCTTGCCGGTATCCCCGATACGCCGGAGATGGCAGAGATCTTTGCAAAGCCTGTGATCCCGGACGAACTGAAGGGCGCCGCGGTGGCTTTTCTGATGAAATCGGAGAATGCCGCCCGGCTCGCAGCGGAGCTCGCAAAGTCCAGAGGGCTTTGATCAGGTCCTCTTCTTTTTTTTGTATTACTATCCATCACACAAAATTCGCGAACAATGGGAAAGAGGTGGATGAATGGGAGAGATTGGGAAGTTATGAGAAGAAAGGAGATGGGCAAGTGTGGACGCAAGAAAATAACCAACCGCGAATCGGCGCGAATCCCGCCCTTCGGGCTCCCAGAATCGGATTTGCTTTTCCTCACTCTCGCTCGTCGTGTCTTATCGACACGACGGCTCGCCCCTCATCGGGAGCGTTCGGGCAAATCCTGTCGCCGCCCCAGCGGCTCCCGTGAGGAAAAATGGATGTTTATGGTTATATTTTGGGGTGCGGGGACGCGACTTCGGCGCGGAGCGGCCCGCGGTGGGTAATCTTATTTTTTGATTTAAGAAAGGGGATTCTCTTTATTATTTGTAAGACATTTATCGTATTTGCACATCGACATGACATATTATAACTTCAGATTGGTAGTATTCCCCCTCTCTGAAGTTCCTCTTTTATTAGCTCTTTGACTTCATCTATATGATGTTCAAATTCGATTCTCCCAACTCCCGATATATCTGTGAAAATATCTGGCATTTCGACTCCTTTCTTGACAAGAATACAAATCTGGTTATGCCTGCCATTTTTTCCGATAACCCACCCGGTTTCAAAAAAAACATTCGGGCGAGGTTGAGAATATCTTTTCTCATCTGTAGTGATCGTATCATCAGGAGTTATTATGGAAAATGCATATCCGCATTCATTTATATCACGTTCAAGTTTTTCAATAATTGTTAGACCTGTATTTGCCTGTTCTGATAAAATGATTCCATCCAAACCAAATCCATCACTCATGAGTAACTGCTTTAATTCATCTCTTGCTCCAATATCATGCCCATGAATAATAAATATTTTTTTTGATGATTTAGGGCATTGTATGGCTAACTCATTTTGTATTTTGATAAGATATCCCAACAGAAACTCCTTTGTATGAGTAATTATATTTGCTAATATCTCCCTTTTTTTCGCATCTGAGGTTTCATTCAATGCAGAGTTTATCTCCATAAAAGAAATTTTAACATAATTTTCACCTCTTAATAAGGTAATCCATTTTATAATTGGATCTGCTGGATTCTCACTTATGACATCTATTCCTTCGCTAGATTTATATTTGAGATATTCTGGGAGTATTATTCCAAGACAACGTAATCCATTATACAATAAGTTCAACTTTAACCAAGAATCATACTCTTTTCGTGATTTGGCATGTTTGATGGCTTGTTCAAATGCTTGGTTTGAAGGAACTGTATTCGTTTCTAATTCGGATATAATATCATTAAGAATTTCTTTTGTTGATTCGATATCACTTGACAAAATGGTGTCTCCTCTGAATATTTACTCTTCTTCTCTCATATCTTCATGAACAATTACAATTTTCTCGTTCTTTGCTGCAAATGTAATTATACATCCCGCTAATGTTCCAAAGAGGAAAGCAACAGCTTCTCCAGATAAGACATTAAACAGAAATAATATAACTGCCCCAATAATTAAAACGCCCATAACACCACAGATACTCCAGAACCTATGTGTAGCCCCTTTTTCCTTTGCTTTAGCAATTTCCAAATCTGCTTTTCCAGCCTCACATTGAAGTTCAAGCTCCTTTAGTTTATAATTTTCATAGGGGGTTATTATGCGATTGATTACTTTTTCCAAACCATCTGCATTATTAGCTATCGTTTGAATCAATTTGGTAATATCTCCAGATGATGATTCGTTATCTGGCTTATTATTAGGCAAATTACCATTTTGCACATCTTTTGATTGGGTATTCTCGTCGTTTTCCATAGTTTAAGAATGTATTTTCAATTATAATAAAACTATTATCCGTTAGAAATATTTCCGTGATTGAAATGAATTATTTCTAAATAATAGAGTTATGTGCCATTTAGTTTGCTGTCGCCTTTCCATCACCCGAGTCCCAGATTGAACCCAACATAAGCTGATGAGAGGAAGATCATCAAATAAATCCCATACACCACACTAAATTTTCCAATCAAAAAAAAGCTCAACCTCGGAAATATAAGGGAGGCATTATATTTCGGGATTCATTATCTGACACCCCCGCCCCTATCCATCCCTTTCCACAATACTCATAACTTCCGGCATGCAATTATATAACCACTATGGACTTCGGCGGTTCTATCGGAAAAGACACCTATGTCGCACCCAATGCGACCCTCAAAGGCGACGTGACTCTCGGCGACAACGTCACCGTCCTTTTCGGGGCGGTCCTTCGTGCAGATATGGAAAAAATAACGATCGGCAACGGCTCAAATGTC
>JBAZDV010000150.1:0-3650 GCA_041654195.1 Candidatus Methanomethylophilaceae archaeon
CCTTGAAGCTAGATCGTCAATCTCTTTCGAAACAGACATTTACCCTTCCCTTACCCTTATTTCTTTGATTAGTTTTGGAATACCCGATTCAAAATCAACACCGAATCTTATATCAGTGCCAGCATCTCTTGTTCTTTGAATACTTCCTGCCGTATAGTTTACTGCGATTTCGTTTGCTCTTGAAAGTGAAAGACCGTTCATCAACGAAGCAACTACCGCTGAACCAAATACATCCCCCGTACCGTGATAGTATCCAGGAATCGTATCACGGAAAGAGTATGATATTTTACCAGTTTCAACATCATATGCAACTGCACCCAACTTTTCCTTTGTAAAATATACTCCAGTAAGTATGATCTTTTTAGCACCGATTGTTCCAAGCTTTTTCAACAGATCTTCTATGTATTCTTTGTCATAAGGACCTTCTTTATACAGCTCATCAAGCATAAGTACAGCTTCTGTAATATTCGGAAGGATAACGTCTGCTTTTTCGCATAATCTTCTCATCCCTTTAGGAAAATTCTTTGGAAAAATTGTGTATAAAGAACCATTGTCAGCCATTACCGGGTCAACGACAATAAGCGTATCGTTCTCGCGAAGTCTGTCAAAAACATCGCTTACAATGTCGATCTGCTCGAAGGATCCTAAAAATCCAGTATAAATCGCATCGAATTTAAGACCAAGTGATTTCCAATGATCCACAATCGGAGTGATATCCTCGGTCAGGTCGCGATATGTATATCCTGTGAAGCCACCTGTATGGGTTGACAATATGGCGGTGGGAATGACACTGCATTCTACACCCGTTGCCGAAATAATTGGCAACGCGACTGTTAAAGAACATCTTCCGAAACAAGAAATATCGTGTATCGCAACTACGCGTTTCTGCCTAGACATCAGAATGGCCATTGATTCTAGATAAATAAACTATGTGCGTTTAAGATTGTTTTCATCAATGTTATTATAAGTTGAGATGAATCGTGTGTTGAATGATAAAAACTTCAGATGATCATTTAGAAGAGGCTTTGACCGAATACAACGACAAGGTCAATGCATTAGAAATAAACGGCCCCTCAGATGAATTGTTGGAAGCATATGTTAATCGCAGCACAATCCTGATGCTGATGGAATCTTTTGTCTCATCCTTATCGGATCTAGATGATGCCATTGAACTAATGGACAATATGTCCATCAAAGGAAAAAAAATCGACATTGGAACATATGCGAAAGTCTATGAGAATAGAGGGCAACTGCTTTGCGAGGACAATAAAGAACAAATGGCAGCCGATTATGCTAAGATCGCATCTAAATTGAACGAAATGAAGTCAGGAATCAGACATTATGATGTCAAAAGCATAGTTGTGATGTGCCTCGGATGCGCCGAAGACCTTATCGATGAGGGATTTCCAGAGAATTCAATACCTTTCACAGATAAGATACTTTCAATGCTTTCCAACAAAAATGATGAATGGGCCGCCAATCGTCTCCTTGAGGTATACAATCTGATAGGGCAGTCAAAGAATATGATGGAATTGACTGATGAAGCCGTGGATGCATTTACAAATGCAATAGTTTACGGTGAGCAACTATATGATCACAAGTCTGTTGATGATGAGATGGAACTTGTATTCTCATACGTTACGAGGGGAGACATAATGGATGAACTTAAGGACCATGAATCTCAAATCAAAGACCATGAAGCGGCCATTGAGATCTTAGAGGTCCTGAATGATCAACGCAAACTTGATGATGTCGAATTATTGATAAATCTTCATCAAGGAATAGCAACGGTCCTGATGGAGATGGGGAGGATCGAAGAAGCGGAAAAACATCTCTTAAAATCTATCAATCATGGGATGCCCGAAGTAAAAAAGACCATTGATGATCTTGGACTTAGAGATTGTTGATCACTTTTTTTTTCGAGATTTGAGCTCATTCGTCAACGTGACTTTTGTAGAATCCATTATCTCGAATATTTTGTCATCGTGCATTCCTCTCAGAACAGTGAACGAAAGATGCTTATTTGAGGAATAATTACTTGCCAGATACATTATGGTATTTTCTCTTTCATAATCTTCTCTTAACATATCGAGCTCAACTATCAGCATTCTTAATCTCTCTTCAGTGAGCGCATCAATAAAACTTTCCGGATTTACTACGATATCTTTGATGTTCTCGCATCTGGCCTTGTTCTCCATGTCCGATAATCTACTGTTTCATAGATTAAACTTGTGAGAGCCACTTTCAGTCAACCCCCGACAACGATTATATGTGATACCTACATTTGCCAGAATATGGTAGGTCAGTTCTGTTCCTATTGCGGCAGTTTAATATCCCTAGCCACAGGAAAATGCAAAGTATGTGGTAGAACTATCGGAGAAGGCAGACCTGACATTACAAAAATTATTCAATCACCGAAAATACTATCTCCTGAAGAAGCAGCAACACCATTTTTTCCATATAAACCGCGGAATTGCCAATTAGATATAATCAATGATATGCTTTCGGCACTTGATGAAGGAAAACATATTGTTGTCGAGTCTGGAACCGGTACAGGAAAAACGATCGTTTCTTTAGCTGCAGCTTTGGAACATGCTAGGAAACATGGAAAAAAACTCGTGTATCTCACGAGGACGATATCACAAAGCGATCAGGTAATGAAGGAACTTGCTGCCATCAACATGATTAATCCTGTTTCGGGCGTGACAGTTACGGGAAGGGGTCGTTCCTGTCCGCTTTTACATACAATGGCAGGATATGAGGACCTTCATCCTAGTGTTATTTCTAACTTATGTGAAGGGCGAAAGAAAAAAACTGGCAACGGTGGATGCAAATTTTATGAACACATGAAGACCCAGCTTGAAGAAACTGAGATATATTGTAAAGCAAACCTTCCTACGTCAGAACGACTAGATAAATACTGCGAAGAAAAAGAGATTTGCCCCTATGAGACAAAGAAGGCTCTGATGAAAGCTGTTGATGTTGTTGTGGCACCTTACGTTCATATCTTGTCTGAAGATATCAGGACAAATTTCCTTGGAAATATGATTGCTGATGAGACAAATATTGTAATGGTCGTTGATGAAGCTCATAATATCATTGATGCTGCCAGAGAGCAAGAGAGCTTCTCGATACCAATAAGATTGGTTGACGCTGCAATTGATGAGACCACAACACTAAGGGATCCATACGTCTTCGGTGAAGTGAAGATAAGATCATTCATCGAACAATTCAAAATCATTATCAGAGGTACAGCAAATGAAAAACTTTCGATAACAAAAAAAGAAGCCACTCTTGAATACGGAGAGATCGAAAGTAAAATGATGTCAAAATTCTCAATGAGAGGGAGTCAATTACTTTCTGCTGTTGAGATAATGATTGATCTTGGTCAGGACAGGACTGAACTTTTAATGGATAACGGTGATAACCGGATATCGGACATCTTTACACTTGGAACTTCAATGAAGAACTGGATGAACTCTGATCCTGACAGTTTCATTCGATCAATAAAAGTAAGTGATGACGGCGAATACCTTCACGCTGCATGCATCGATCCGAATGATGTAACAGGTTTTCTACGTTCAATCAAGGGTGTGATCCATATGTCTGGTACATTACAGCCACTTGATCAATATTCAAGAATAATGAGC
>JBAZDV010000151.1:0-3646 GCA_041654195.1 Candidatus Methanomethylophilaceae archaeon
ACTTCAACATGCAATATTATTTTAAATCCCAATTTTCTTTTCCGACATATCAGATGGTCGTTCCATGAAAGATCCACTAAGGGAAAAGTGCAAAGAACTGTTGAATGATGAGATCACATACACCGGTCTGTTCGATCTCTCCGTAACCCCCTTGTCGTGCACCGATGAGATACGTGCAAAATGCGAGTGCAATACCTGCGGTTTCTACAATAAGAATTGGATGTGCCCTCCCGCTGTCGGGACTATAACAGACTGCCGTAAAATAATAGGACACTATTCCAGATTTCTATTATTTAGATCAGAGTACCCTATTGTAGATTGGAATAATGCAGATGATCTTACGGAATGCCTGCAAATGCACCAGGAGAATGTAAGAAGGATCAGAACAGAAATCAAAAAGATGCTGGGTTGTGATGTGCTGCCTCTTTCAGGCGGACCTTGCAGATACTGTGATAATTGCTCATATCCCAAACCATGTAAACATCCAGACAAATCGATACCTTCGATTGAATCTTATGGCATTGATGTGCTGACATTTTTAGAAGCAAAAAAAATAAAACATGACAAAAATGAAGGGATGGTATCCTATTTCGGAATGATACTGTTCAACTGATTTGTTTTGAACTCCTTATTTCGTGCTGCACACTGAAGGCACACGATATTTTATTGCTAAAAATAACGATCTTATCTTTCTAAAAGGATTTCTTATCAAAAATCACCAGATCGTATCGTAAAAGAAGCCGATCTAAAGGTTTGATTTATTATCCGCCTTCCCGATATTATTCAATGGGGGAAATATTACGTCAAAGGTAACCATAGTAGATCATCCGCTCGTACAGTACAAAATGAGCAGACTACGTGACAAAAATACAGACATGAAGGAATTTCGGGAATTGACTCAAGAATTGACGATCTTTATCGGATATGAAGCCACTAAAAATTTACTGCTTGTCGAAAAGGACGTTGAAACCCCTCTTGCGGTCGCAAAAACCATGGTACTTGCTGACAAGATCTGCATCGTCCCTATTTTACGTGCAGGTCTCGGCATGGTAGATGGCCTCCTGCATCTCATTCCGATTGCAAAGATCGGCCACATAGGCATGTATCGTGACCCTGTAACACATAAACCGGTCAGTTACTATTGCAAACTCCCATTCGATGTAAAAGATCACAAGATCATAATCGTCGATCCGATGCTTGCAACCGGTGGTTCGGCCGCTGCAGCAATAGATGATATTAAAAGTTACGGTTGCAAGGATATCACATTCATATGCATACTTGGATCGCGAGAAGGGATCAGGACCATTACGGAAAAACATCCTGACGTTGATATCTTTATCGCATGCATTGACGAAAAGATGAACGATCAGAAATATATCATTCCGGGCCTGGGCGATGCGGGAGACAGACTGTTCGGCACTAAGTAATCAGAATTGCAAGAATTAACATTTCAATACATCTATTCTCTTTTCCGTGACATTTTCTATCACGCAAATATTAGATATTGAAACTCTTATTCGGCACTGTGATTGAATCTGACGACATCTTTCTAGCGATGACCATTGTCACAATGATGATGGTCATCCTTTCGATCCCATCTATCTTGATTACGGTCAGAAATTCCTCTAAACAACTGAAAAGATACAAGACCCTTAGATCTATGAACGACCTCGGCAACAAACCTATCCCGCAGCATATCGTCAATGAATGGAACGCCGTCAAGAGCCCGATCGGTTATACAACACTGATCACGGAAGAGATCGAGAGATTGAATGGCATTAGACCTGCCATATTTCAAACAGAGATTGCATTTGTTTTGATCATCTTCATGACATTCGTACCTGGATACAGCAGTGACATCTTCTGGATAATGATCGTTTTGCTCATTGTCATAATTGTCACCGTGATCTACGGTTCTTTGAACATAAAGATGTACACCTTAGAATACCTTGCCATTCTTCAAGAATTAAGCAATAACGGTGAAGAATCACGGGACAATATGTACGGATGATTCACACGAAAACGTTATCATCTATACCGCAATTCTACAAAATATGACCAATGTGATATTACACACTAACATGGGCGACATCAAGATCAAGATGTACAAGGATATGCCCATCACCGCTGGAAATTTCGTGAAACTGGCAAAAGAAGGATTCTACACAGGTACTATTTTCCACCGAGTGATTAAGAACTTCATGATCCAGGGCGGAGACCCTACAGGTACAGGATGTGGCGGTCCAGGATACAGTATTCAAGACGAATTCGTAAAGGGTCACTCTAACATCAGAGGAACCGTTGCAATGGCAAACACCGGACAGCCAAACAGCGGCGGCAGCCAATTCTTTATAAATACTGTTGATAACGGTTACTTAGATTGGGATAATCCCAGATCGCCATCCGCACATCCGGTCTTTGGACAGATCGTCGATGAAAAAAGTATCTCCGTTGTGGATAAAATCAGTAAATGTGAAACGGGAAGAGGGGACAAGCCCGTCAAAGAGATCAAGATCGTCAGCGTCGATGTAGAAGAATAAGGTAATAACATGAGCAGACATGTCATGGAGGCCCTCGGAAAATCCAGGATCGTGATCGAGGACGGTAAGGTTGTAGAAGTAAGCGAGCCTATTGTGAAGTACTGCCCACTTTTCAAAAAACATCGCAATATCGAAGAGCTCAATTGTGAAACCGTCAAAAAGAACATCGAGTACCGCATCGAACATTTTGGTATGTGTACTGAGAACCGTGAGATAAAGATGAATTATTTCCTAAATTTCGGTATTTCAGAAATTCTAAGTCTGGCACTTACCAAAAAAATGTTAAATGCAGCGGTCATTGCAGCCGATGGCTGCGGTACTGTTGTTCTTGATGATCCTGAGATCGTTCAGGGAATGGGTGGTCGCATCTCAGGGATCATGGAGACCGAACCTATTCAAAGCGTCATACAAGGGATAGGTAAGGACAGACTTCTCGACCCAGAAACAGCTATGATCGATCAATTCGGTGGTGTGAACAAAGCTTTTGCAATGCATTATTCCCGAGTAGGCGTTACCGTTGCCTCAGCAAAGGAAGCACAGGAAATCAGAGACTGCTTTGGACATAATGTAGTGATAATGGCAGTGCACACAACTGGAACATCCATGGAAGATGCTGAGAAATACTTTGAATTTTGCGATATAATCACTGCATGTGCCTCAAAAACAATAAGAGAAGTTGCTAAAACCAAAGCAGTTCTTCAGGCTGGCACAAAAGTTCCTGTATATGCTGCAAGCGAGACCGGTGCAGAACTCATCAAGGCAAAATTAGACGAACTAGGAAAGAAACCTGACACTACCCTTGATGCTGGACCGTCCCCCCTCATCTGAAGTCTTCTAAGGTCAAATGAGTACTTGAACGAAGATAAATCAACGGCACTTTCAGCGATCTGAGAATTTTTCTCAATTCTTTATCATTGGTGAGGACATATCCTTTAGTCTTCAATGCCAACTCTATGACGGCTTTGTCACCTACAGCCTCAGTAGGGATTATCTCATACCTTCTGGCCAATTCCAATGCCGCCGAGGCATATTTACTGTTCAGATGCTTTAGTTCACCGATCAACGGCCCTGGAATAACAAAATGAACGTCACCTAAAAGATCTCTT
>JBAZDV010000152.1:0-3630 GCA_041654195.1 Candidatus Methanomethylophilaceae archaeon
AGGGCGTCCTCAAAAGACCAATTGCCTATCACAAGATTGGAAATCAGAATACCTACCAGTATCTCCCCGATGAGACCTGGAACACCGAATCTGTTAAACACAAATGCTGCAGACTTTGCCAATGCAAATATTACCGCAAGCATCAACAATACATTTCCGATGTCCATATCCGTACAGACAAAATTCCTTATTTAAAATTATTTAACAAAACGAATAAAAAGAGAAGATAAAAATGTTTAAAGGGTTAACATCTGACCGTTGCGCACAGGCGCAACGTATATTGCTTCAGAATAATTATTCGCTCCCATCTCGGATATCTCATCTACCTGAGATGTATCATTCTCAATGTCTTCCGTTGCACCCATGATAAATTTGAACCCTGTTCCGCCACTCAATGATGCTGTAGCAAACGGAAACATAAAACCAACCGTTGTTCCAACCACATCAATTGTCTCTTTGGGAGGGGACTTGACCGCCATATCAATCGACACTTCGGCGACGGCGTCTTCAGAAATTTCAGAAACAGTTTCGACTACGGGGGTAGCGATATTCCCAACGACCTTTTCAGCAGTCTCGAATACTTCAGGTACCAATCTTGCCATAACATCATTGACAACTGTCTCTGCAACAATGTCTTCAATGACATCGACGATCATGGCTGTCTCAGTAGGGTCTTCGAGTACTTCCGGCAAGACGTCAATAACTTCAGGTTCCTCAATGAATATTTCAGGAACGAGATCGACCAATATCCTGTTGACGATATCGTCAGCGACAACGTTCTCAACACGATCACGAATCATTGCGGCCTCTGCCGAATTTTCTACGATTGTATCTTCAGTTACGGGTTTACCTCGAAAAGAAAAGACAGGAACATATTCCTCGATTGCAATATCTGCCAAAGGAAACTCTGTTCTTGCAATAGCAAATGCCATATGATAATCATCCGTACTCTCTATCCCTGCCTCAGATACACACGAATCCTCTATCTCGATCTCATCGACCGAGACCTCAGGCACGATGATCTTCATCATGTCTTCGACCTCGTCATCAATCTCAAAATACGTGATCTCTGCAGGTTCATCGATCTCAGTGATACTCTCACTGATAACGGAATCCTCCATCTGAACGATACTTGAATCGAACTTTACATCTTCCGCAGGAACTTCTTCTACAGAAATTTCCTCGGAAAATATCTGAGTGTTACTCTCTAAAGATTCCTCCACGTGCGCTGGTTCAGTCTCTGTTATGGAATTCGATTCCACAATGATCTCGTCAATGTCTTCTTCCCACATATACGCGTCGGGGTCAAAAATATGACTTATACAGGACCTCTCAGCGCAAGCAGCAGAGGTTTCTACAGTCTGTGGCGCTTTATAGGAACACTCCTCTAGGAAATCATCAGGTGATACTTCAACTTCACCAACCGACTTCTCTACAGATGCTTCGGCCTCTTTTTCTTCAACAAGAGGAGTGTCCAGTGTCGATTCTTCCTTTAAAAACTCAGCATCGCCCTCGTCATCGGATACCTCGGCTTCATCAATTATCTGGACCTTCGTCTCGTCTTCATCGACGAAAGGTTTTATGGCCATTCCTTCCACTTCTGGTTTGACATCTTCAGCTACAAGTGGTTCAGAATTTGAATCGAAAATCTGTTCTTCAACGACCTCATACATCCCCTGAGGTCCCTCGACAGATTCATTTTTCAATTCCGATATTTCAGGATTGGATGCCTCCGATTTAGGTGGCAATCCCCTTTTAAAGGTCGGCCTGTTCACAATATCCAGTGCTGCCAATATATCAGTAGCACCTTTGCCTGCAATCGGTATCGTCTCCTTTGCAGTACCCAACACCGAGTGCATTATCCCCTTAAGCTTAGCGCTAACGCTCTTCCCAACGCTAGCAACAAAGCTGTCGCTGTTATCTAGGTTCTCAGAACCCATGCTATCCCATCCGGTACTTAATATGCACTCTGTATTATTAAAGCCTATACCTTAACAAATCAATTCCTTACGAATTTAATGTAATCCGCTTTACCCGTAGAATGTATCTCTCTAAGCATCGCTCGCATTGTATCTGCATCGCTTGAAATGATCATGACTTCAAGACATTTTCTATCTTTCAAATGAGAGTGAAGCTGTGTCTTTATATGGGTCTCATATTTATGCTGGATAAGTCCCATCCATGCCTCTCCGTGATCCTTATGAACAATCACAAGTACGCCTTCTACTACGCCTTCAAAATCCTTCATTTCTTTGATTTCCGTCTCAGCGGCTCTGATCGAAAACCTTATGGCCTCACTCCTGCCGTTCAGATTTAAAATCGTTTGAATGTCTTCCAAAGCATGGATGTTCTCGTCATTCAATGAAATACTCACAACACTCATATTCTTCCCCCAAATTATTAACAATTAATGTCTAATGTACGCCATTATTATTAACATTATGGTAAGTATTTAATAATAGACCATTGTGGAAGAACGTATGGACCCAATACTCACTTTTCTGATCTACGCGATCATACTTTTCGTTGTTTCTATAGCCGGAGCCTATGTTCCATTCATCAAAAAACTTTCAGACACACAGGTGCATCTGCTTATTGCACTCAGTGCTGGTATCTTCCTTGGAATATTATTCCTCATGCTTCTGCCTGAAGCAATGATCGAAACAACAGAAGGCGGATACGATGCGAACACAGCGATGATCTGTGTCCTCATAGGATTCCTGATAATACTTCTCGTTGATGTTCTGATCAAACATTTCCACATGAGACGCTGCGCATGCGAATGTCACGAAGATGAACACAGCCACAGCATTACATCATTATCGGCGTTCATCGGACTGTCGGTCCATGCGTGTGTTGACGGACTTGCATTGGCGGCTGCACTTCTAGCAGGCGAAAGTGTCGGGATCTTGGCACTCATTGGTATGTGTATACACAAATTCGTAGTACTGTTCTCATTATCATCTACATTCCTACTTGTAGATCAACCAAGAAAAAAATCTATGACCTACTTACTTACTTTCTGTCTGATAACGCCTATTGCAGGATTGATATCATTCATCATCCTCAATGGTATCTCGGTCGAAGGTCTGGCAGGACTACCACTTGCATTCGCGGCGGGTACATTCATGTACGTTGCATTATGCGACATGATTCCAGAAGCATTCCATAGAAAGAATCAGGATCTGAAATCATTTGTTTTCCTTATGATCGGCCTGGGCATATGTGCCGTTGCGATCATTGCGGTCGATTACCTTGGTGGACATCTCTGTTAACTCTTTTGGGGCAACAGCCCCCTAAATCATTTTAAAAGTGTATATGGACCTTAAATACAAGTAATAGAATACAAATCGGAAATGTTAGAAGAAAGTCCTCTGTTGTGGCTGGGATTTATTGTCCTTGTAGTGATACTTCTGGCCCTCGACCTGGGCGTTCTAAATCGCGGTTCTCATCATATATCTGTGAAGAAAGCATTGTACCTTACGGCGTTTTGGATCTCAATAGCCATTGTCTTTGGTATATTCGTCTTCTTGGAAATGGGTGAGCAAAAAGGAATGGAATATTTTACGGGATACATCATTGAGAAAGCAATGAGTGTTGACAATTTGTTCGTCTTCATACTCATATTTG
>JBAZDV010000153.1:0-3576 GCA_041654195.1 Candidatus Methanomethylophilaceae archaeon
AAACGATCGTCAATTTTTGATCTTCGCCGTAAGCCAATAAATCCGCAACATTGTCTCCATAAAGTGATTTGCCATAGACCAATTTCCATGATGACCCTACCATGCTAGGCACATCAAAATCGACAGGTGTTTTACTCTTTGTGTATGTTGTAGTGTATATGGACGTGTTTCCTGATGCATCACAATATGTGTCCTGAATGATCATTGTATCCTCATCTAAAACTATACCCCCTAAGTACACGTGCTCGCCATTGATCATTGTTTGAACATACAACATACCATTGGTGTACAAACCGACAATGTCTGCTCCTGCATATGTTCCAGTAAACAAACCGTCATTCATACTTTTGATCTGTAAATTATACAGATCTGCATACATGGTGGAATCACTATGTACAAAATTGCCTTCATGATCAACACCATCGCTTGATGTCAAATACCATGTGCCAATGATATCTTCGACGAATGTGACATTCGTCAACGTTCTCTGCTCGACAAATTTCACACCGTCCATTTCATAGAATACATAGGTATACAATTCTGTGTAATCCTCGTTGAACCATCCATACCCAGGATATAATTCCTCGCCGTATTGAGAAGATAAATCCACAAATGTATAACCACTGGAATAAACGCTTAAACTAAGGTATTCTGCACCGACGGTTCCGTTATAAATTCCGATACCGGACACCATCGTATTGCTTTGTTTCGTAAAGGATATTGTATACTGAATGTCATTCGTCGTCTGAACACCGTTTTCATCCATCAAATATGCAGTCGTAGAGAACCACTGTGTACCTTCAAGATCTATGGATGCGGGTGCCCTTATTACATTATTGTTTGAATATACACGTTCAACGACGGTCGTTGCGCCTACCTGTCCGCTTATAACAGATTGCATTACCGATTTTAACGTAACGTTGTGTAACTCCAGATCTACATTCATCACCCAAATGGCACCATTTGTATCTATCATGAGCCCAGTAAAACAGGTATCGCCTTTATCGGCAGGCCAAAGCGAACCATACACATCTACGGAGACGATCTCATTACCGACATACTGATCCATGGTCGCTGTAAATGCACCACCTACCTGCTTGATAATGATGAACTTCTGGTTGTTCCCTCCCTCTGCAAGATCACGAATTGTTTCTTCTCTCAGAGAATTGCCATAAACAAGAGCCCACTCATGATCACTCAGATCACAAAAGTCCATATTTACTTCGCTGGCGTCACCATCTTTAGTAAAAACACTTGTAGATGCATACGTACCTCCATCATTATAGTAGTAGAGATCCTGAACTATCATAGTATTGTCGTCAATTACACTTCCCTCAAAATGAATGTCAACATTATCTAACGAAAGATCAAAATAAACATACCCCTCAGAATATGAACCTACTATCTCTTCGCCCAAAAATATTCCATGGAATTTTCCATTCAGGTCACAACCGAGAACCGTCAGATCGTATGATCCATTATCATACATTGACGAATCACTTTCGTACACTGAACCATCATAATCCGCATCAAAACTCTTTGTATATTTCCACGTTCCAACAATTGAGGAATATTCCTTACTGAATACTGAATGCTCTGCGACTTTCTTTCCATCAGCATCCACATACATTACAACGTAATCGAACGTATCCTCGTCTGTAAACCATCCGTATCCGAAGAATACCCCATAATCATCCAGATAGCTCATTGTGTCAAACAGAATCAGATCGCTATTGTATTCACTAAATACACACATCGAAAAATAGTTTGAAACATTGCCATAATACATGTAACCTGACACAAGAGAACCATACTGTTTGTAAAATGTCATCTGATAATCGATATCGACATATTCTCTTTCCCCATCTTCATTCATTCTAAATGTTGATTCGTTCTTCCATGTTGTACCCTCCAGTTCGATGCCAGATAATACTGCCCCCGAGATGTCATTTACTGTCTCGGAGCACACGAGTATCGTTGAAGACGGCCCAACATCATCGTATTGCACATTAGTGGCAATTACCTTTGTATAATCTTCATTAAAGCAGAAATTCCAATAATGTCCATCATCATCGATCACTGATGCGTATAGTCCCGTCGTTCCGACATTAGAATCTATGGAACCCTTGATCGATACACGCTGAACGGTCGTTTCAGTAACAATCTTATCCATGTAACCATAGAATACACCTCTGCTCTGTGAAACGATCCCAATTTTCTGTATTGAAAAATCCGTCAAATCTGTTTCAGTTCCATAGACAAGACTTGCACCCGTATCCATGGTCCATTCTTTTCCTTCCAAGGATTCAAAAGTAGGTACATCACCCATTACACCATCCTTGGTATAGATTGTAAAATAAGCCGATGTAGTTTCATCCTCGTAAACGTAGAGGTCACGTACATAAAGCGTGTTGTCATCGATCATAAATCCATCAAATATGACCACTTCATCGTTAATGATATATTGAAAAAACAATTCGCCACCAGTGAACATACCAGCAATCGCTTCGCCTTCATATGTTCCATAGAACATATCATTCTTTACACCTGTTACCGTAAGATCATAATTGCCCCCTAGGTCTTCGGCTGTGTACATATCAAACGTACCGTCATCATACACACCGTATGTTTCCGTAAGGATCCAATCGCCCGTGAGGGCGGATTTATCATCCAAATCTTGATTGTCATATGCGTAATAAGCTACTGCGCCTGATAACACCACAACCAACAGAACAACTGTCAAAACTGTCTGCCTTTGATTCATGAAAAGTTAAGGTCGGTCATGAATATTTAATACATACAAATCTAGGCCGCAATAATGAATCAAGTGAAAGTAAAAATGATTAAAGAGTTTGATTGAAAATGATCATTATACACTGATGGAATCTTTTACATCATATCTTGCGTTCCAAATATCATCAACGTGGTCTCGGTATTCTCGAACTCTCCGTCAACTATGACATTTGTCTGCGTTATACTGAACATTAATCCACCCACAGTATCTTCGCGAGCATCAAGCATTATTGCATAGAAGCTACTGCATATGGTAACTTCATTCCCAACGCATATGTACGCCCTGGTATCCAAAATCCATGCTACCCTTCCATCATCGGCATATGTTTTTTCTGCTCCGAGTACCGTACCGTCAGATCTTACTCCATAGACCAAATCCAACACTGTTATTGTATCCCCGGCCACCATTGTGAAATCCATGGTATAATACTGCACAGCCATTCCTGTGGTGGCCTCAATCGAATCGGCAACTTTGGTTATCACAATCTTACCAGTAAGATCAGTACTGATCACGTCTGAGTCATCATACGTATACATAGTTCCGGCAGCATCAAAAGTAGAGGTCTTACCGATGGTACTGCTAGTTCCAAATATTCCAAGTTCCAAATGACGATCTGTAAGTTCTAATTTGATGTACATAGAACATTTCTCAACTGGATCATCAGAAAGCAATTTTTCGGAAGTGATATCAAAACGATAGATTGTCTTATCGTCAGAATTTGAATATAAGGTTAGCTTTTCACCCAAATACGATGACATGTCTTCAACATATCTCTCACACTC
>JBAZDV010000154.1:0-3563 GCA_041654195.1 Candidatus Methanomethylophilaceae archaeon
GATAACCTCGGTATTCTTTTATTGCTCTTATCTGCTCCACGAATTGAAGCGTCCGCAGCTGCCGCTTCTGCAAAAAACTCCTGTAACAAAGCCTGGTGCCTCGAATCTCGAATATACTCAAGCTCTTTTGCCGCTATATACTTAGATAAACAATTATGATATGCAGCATTTATTTCGGGTGTTTCGCCCTCTGTTCCCGATGTATCTGCAGTAACTTTTAAATATGTAACTGTATAATCTCCGTTATACAGAAAAACGATTTTGTTTGTTATAGAGTCGATATTATAATCCTCAAGTTTATCAGTGGGATAATTGTCATCAACTACTTTATGAACATACTTACAGTCAGTAGGCAACGCATACTCAGTATCCACAACCGAAGATGGGTATGTTTGTGTAGCAGATTTACACGCAGTTTTATACATCGTAGCAAGAAGCTCTTTACCCTCATTAAACCAATGTTTTGGGTACTGAACAGTATCTCGTCTATATAATTCTGCATACTCCTTAATCGTTTTCCATGTCATTTAAAGCCACCTCTTATATAAACCTCGTCTTAAATGCACCTTTATCTACTGTATCTTTTGCCGCAAACTTATTCAGATAAGAAAAAACTTCTCCGCCAACCCATTTAATATAATCTCTTGCATACTCTTCCTGTTTCTTATCTCTATGCTCGTTTTCCATATTTAACTTTGTAATCAGTTCCCGGGCTTTCTCCGCCCTGGTATCCCATACGAGATCCAATGTACGCTGATCAAGCTCAGAATACGGAACCACCAAACAAAAAGTAAAAGACGGATATCTTTTTGAGTGCACCTCATACCTGTCTTTTATTCTGTTCCATAAAATAAAATAATTAGGATCAATTTCTTTAATCCTGTTAGTTATATCAAATACATCTGTAGTAACCGCTAAATATTCCTTACGATTAAACAGGCCGCCGACCTCATCCATTACCTCAATCACAAAAATCCCTCGCTTTCTCATAAAAAAAGAATAGGAGGATGTATATACATCCTCCTATTCTCATTACCAATACTACCTTACGCCGGAGTAAGCACTCCCGTACAACGGCACTGTGCGCCAGGATGATCACAAATCAACTCCGCATACTTAGCGATTGACGCTGAATAATACGGATAACCCGGTACCTGCTGCAAAATACCACCACCGGTATTTGAGATCCAATCCCAATCTGACAACACATGGAATGTAAACTTGCTGGTATCAAGCAGGTCCATATACCCATCAAGAAGGAAACGATTCCTTTTCATGGGGATATCTTTAAAAGCAATAGCCTTATACCCACCGGCTACCTCCATCATGTTTACATTACGCCTGGTTGACTCAAGATAAGTGATATAAAAGCCCTCGACATTAGTAGCAATACCAATGTAATTGACTTTCCCGCCTCTGAAGTCTTCTATCTCTGCAATCTTTGCCTGTATATCGGCATCAGAGATAGCACCGAAGGATGTATCAAGGACAGGAACCAACCATGTATAAGTTGCCCTGTCAGCCCCATATATACTACCTGTGTCTTTGAATATATCCTTCAGTCCGGTAAGACTGTTATTATATGACCCCTGTGTGACAATATAATCATTATCACCGGTCTGTACATTACCGCCGGTTGAATCAATTGTTATGGTTTTATTAACCCTATCAACCGCAACAATTCGCCTCGCAGACCCATTTGCTATAGCCACCTTTGTGCCATTGTCAAGTACATCGATCATCATACCTTCGATCATATACTTAACATCGTCACAAGTAATAGTAAGACCCGGAGTACCCATAACACTTACTTCAACGAGCAATCCCGTAGAGTCATTATAAAGATCACGGCCATACATAAAGGAACATGCCTCTTTCAGTCCTTCCATCTCAGACACAAGGGCATCTATGAAAGCACCTTTATTAGACTGAGTAGCTTTCATAACTTTATCACCTATCTGTATTTGACCGTAGTAGTTCTTTACCGTGCTCTCGAGCTTCTTAAAATAATTTCCACCCGCTGTAGGCAATGCACCGGTTTCGGTACCCGCCCCTGCACCCCCATTGATGCCATACGGAGCAGATTTAATTACTTTATACCCTTCGATGTTTTTGTTTGAAGCCTTTATAAGATTATAAAGTACATCGGACTTCGTATTTACCTGATTCTTAAGCAGCTCAAGAAACTGCTCCTTAAGAATCTGATCATGTGTAGTTAGAGTTACTGGCATTTCAATTCATCTCCTCAAAAAAATATTAAATCCAACCATTTGCTTTTTTCAATATTTCCCCTAACTGGTCAAAATCTTCAGCCTTATCCGCTGTACGGGTAACAACCTGCGCAGCAGAAGATTTTGTCATAACAGGGGGAACCTTGTCTTTCTGTACATCACTTACCGCTTTTTTAAGGAGTTTATTACGGACTTCTTCATTACCGTAAATATACTTATCAAAAGCTTTCTGGTCCTTTAAAAGATTATCCATGACCTCTTCAGGTGTTACGGGTCTTTTATATGCCAGCCCTTTTGCATAAGTAAGCGCTTTAGCCATCTGAGTAACAACCGCGTCCGGATCCGTCAGTTGATTAAACTCATTATCATGCACAAGCTGCTCCGCTAACGGGGTCAGGAAACTTTCAGCGTCCGGATACTGTTCAAAAAACTTCTTTGCTCCAATATCGTGCGCCTCTTTTTGTTTCGTAGCCTGCTGCTGTGATACGATAGGTTTCAGCTGCTGATCAAACTCCTGCTTCAGTTCGTTTTTAACGGAAGCAAGAGTCTCCTTAATAATTGCTTCTTTGTATGCTTTAGGATTTTCATAAAAACTATTTATGTCTTCCTGAGGGTCATACTCCTCTACAGGCGCAATTTCTTCCGCTTTACTCGCTGGTTGATTTTTCACGCTATCAGCCTGAGTCAACTTTGCTTGTAAATCTATAAGTGTTTTCTGTAACTGCGCCTTTTCCTGCGCCATCCTGGTAGAATATGCTTCCATTTCCACATAGGATTTTGCAACTTTCTCGGGGGAATCGAACTTCTCTACCCCCATACCTTTAAGGATATTTATAATATCCTTTTGGTTTTCTACCACTGGCTCTTTCTTTTCCGGGGTCTTTTCCTTTACTTCCTGCACTACCGGTTCTTTGGTTTCTTCCTGTTTCTCTTCTGTTGCACTTTCAAGAGACTGTAACCACAAATCCCCCGCTGCCGCAAAAGACTCAGGTTTAGGAGCATCCGCTACAGCTACCTGCTCTGAAACATCAGCTGCCGTTTCCTGTACATCTGACGAAGCCTCCACAGGAACATCATTGGATACCTCTTCACCGGCGAACAACTGCAGGTTAATCTTAATAGGAGAAAAATTATCCCTTTCAGACTGCCATTGTGAAATTCTGTCCATGCTCAATATCTCCCTTCGGGGCCTGCATAGCTAACTGCTGCGCAGATACTAACTGCTCAGGTTGTTGCATTACAGGTTGTCCACTTAGTTTTTGTGCAGCCGCATTTTTATGCTGCTGTATATGATCAAGCATTAGCCCATTAAGACCAGGCATCGTGCGCACC
>JBAZDV010000155.1:0-3531 GCA_041654195.1 Candidatus Methanomethylophilaceae archaeon
GTTGGTATATACTGCCATATGGGCAGTGATCTGGCTTACGGCTGGAGATTTGAATTCGTGGTCGGTCAATATGGTCATTAACTTCGTATTTGGATTCTTCGGAGGTTTCTTTGTTGTGTCCTATGCTCAGATCAAGGAACTTTTCCCAATCGCTATGGCAGGAACATCTACTGCAGCTTTGAACGTATTTCCGTTTGCGGGGGGTGCAATATTGATTACATTGGCAGGATTTATCGTCACAGAAAAGACACTGGTGCAGTATCAGGAGCTGTGGATGATAGCATTCGTATGTATGATAATCGCAACCATATGTGCATTCTTATCACTGGAGAAAACGAAGGATTAAAAGAAAAACAAAAAATAGACATATTAATCCTCTAAACCTCTTAGATGAAAGACGGTGGCCTGATATGGCCATCGTTTTTCATCATTGTTTTTGTCTTGATCATTGTACTATCACAGAAGATCTTCAGGGATGATAGGTTTACCTTCGGCCTTTCTTTTCATATGACCGCCGGGTCCACCCCTTTCTATCCTAGCTTTTTCAATGCATTCGGGGTCGTTACATACGAACGCGGCAAAAACGTAATTCGTCGATTTCTTACCACAGAATTGACAATCGTAATCATCAAAATTTATTGCCATGGTTCCTCAATCGACTATGTTTGATTAATCCTTTGTCATAGAATATTAGTATCAAATAGTGTGATAACAACAGAGGTTATCATGGCTGTTGTTGTTGTCAAGATGAAGTTTTGTAATAAAACACACAAGATCACTGTAAAACAGAAAGATGACGGTGATTTTTCTTTACATATCGCAACGGATTGTGCTGATGTGAGAGATTATGCCAAGAGTCTCGGTGATACACTGACCATGGACGACCTTACAGATTTTGCAACAAGTAAAATATTTGATTTTGGTAATTGCAAAACGATAACAATGACATGTCTGGCACCTAACGGTGTGATCAATGCTGCATGGTTGGAAGCAGGTATGTTGTCGAAATCGCGTGCGAAAGAGATCGGTGAGAATGTAGTAAGTTTTGAGAAGGTGGAGTGATGGAAGGAAGAAAGCAGTGTCTCTGGCATGCAGTTGACGGAAGATGTGCCTGCTGTAAAGCGAAGCGTATTCGCTTAGATGTTCTGAAATTACCTGATTATGAGATGTGTGTTGCGGAAAAGGATTATCCCACGTGTGAGTTTTTTAAGGAAAAGCCTATTATCCCGAAGGGATGAACATGGATGCCAATACAGAAGTATGGCTTGCCGATCTTGATGCAGACCTCAGAAAGAAAAAGGATCGTTCAGATACATTGGACGAATTATTTCAATTGACCTTTTTAGGTGATACGGAGATAAGACAGAAAGCTTCGTGGTGTGTAGCGAAGATGGGTCAGAATAAGATCTCAGATATGCGCATTTTGGATATATTGGCGCCTCTGACCGATGATGAGGATGATACGGTTCGTGAAAACGTTGCTTGGGGAATCGGAGAAGTGGCTGGTGCGGACATCGGAGATGAACGTTCCATAGATTCGATCATCAAACTTTTAGATGATGATGTTACCGATGTCAAAGGTATGGCGGCGTGGGCCGCAGGGCGTTTAAAACACAAACTCAACCTGACAAATAAGCATCTTGAAGAGAAATTGATATCTTTGTCTGATGATCCATCAGAATTTGTAAGGAAGTCTGCATTGTTTGCGCTAGAATAAGAAAGAATTATCTTTATTGAGACCTTCTGTCAAAATCATGACCGAATATGTTAACGGAAACATATCTTTGCTCAGAAAGATCAATCTTGTCTTCAGGTTCAGTTACACTTTGCCTTTTTTTGTGGCATCTTTGTGTGGTGTCTTATTCGCATTGTCATATGGTCCGCCGGCATATGTTGCTGTTCTGATACCTGCCATTGTGTTGGTCCTTGCAGTGTTCGTTAATTTCTCCAATGATTATTTTGATCATGGATCAGGGGCCGACATGATGAGATTTGAGGTCATGAAAGAGGAAACAACTGATGACGAGATGCTAAAAAAGCTCTACTGGGAAGGAAATCAGTTCGATACAGGAATGATAAGCGAAGCTCAGGGGAAGATGATCATGGTCGTACTTGTGGCCATGGCCGTGATAATGGCAGTGCCAGTGGTTCTCTATGGTGGATGGGAGGTCGTCCTTTTCGGAACGATCGGACTCTTTATAACATATTTTTATACTGCACCGCCGATCAATTTCGGTGGCAGAGGAATGGGAGAACTGGTAGTTGGGGTCTCCTTCTTCATGATGGTCTTTTGTTCATTTTACGTACTGACGGGAACGTATACGCTCGAGATAATCCTGTTCTCGCTTATGGTAGGTATGATAGTAGGATTGATGCGTACTGTAGATTCAATGTCTGCCCAGGAAGCGCACATCAAGAATCATGAGATGAGCATATCTGTGTATCTGGGTATCAATGGAACGATACCGGTAATAAAAGTTGTGGTCATCATAGCGTATGTCATTGCCGTTTGTATGATGTATTTCAATTTGCTTTATGTCCTGTTGTTGCTGACGATACCTTTGATGGCAAAAGCCTGGAAATCGATGAATGCGAAAGAATTCAGGTGGGAATTCAAAGTGATCCCCTACTTTTTCGGTCTGTCGTTGTTCACAGAGATATTGTTCATCGTTGCAATAGGAATGACCGCATTGATCGGTGGACCTGTTGTTCTGTGATCATTTTGACATTGCGAATATCGACGACATCTCTATGATGGTCGACGGATTTCCCTTGTGTACAAGGTAGTATTCTCTTACTGCGGCATAACCGCAATGTTTACAGGAATCGGTACCGGTCATAGGACATCCGAACATATGTGTACCGTCAGGCAAAATAAAAGCAGACATATATCTGGGGCATTTTTCGTCCCAATCCTCGACCGCCATAAGTCTCAACCCTTTTTTCGAATTAAGGATCGGAAAACCTTCATCTTTTAGAGATTGGATCTCTGCAATGGCCTTATGTTTCTCTTCGAGAGAAGGCATTAGTTCGTACGGCGGGGGAGTAATGAAATTGTAGATTATTCCTGAAAGTTTTGGATGGTCCTTGACGACCTGGGCGGTTTCGCGTATATATTCCAAATTTCCTTTTTGAAGGACCATGTTGGCATAGACAGCACCGCTGAAATTTACATTATCAACGGTATCCATAAGTTTGTCGAATACGCCTTCTCCACGAATGAAATCATGTATCATCTTAGGACCGTCAAGACTTACTGATATCACGTCTGAATTTGTAAAGATCTTGCCAGTGGTTCCATTGGTGGTGTATCCTATGTTGTAGTAACCCATCTTTTTGGCAGCATCGATGATGTCGCCGAGATCCTTATTACCGTCCTTCCAAAGGGTTGTCTCTCCGCCTTCAAAATAAGCGATCTTGGTGCCTTGATCATGGCGCATCTTGAGATCTTTGACGATATCGTCATAGGATAGGGTGGATCTCTTTTCAGGAAAAGCTTCAAGCATTCCTGCGATTGCACAATGTCTGCAT
>JBAZDV010000156.1:0-3529 GCA_041654195.1 Candidatus Methanomethylophilaceae archaeon
CGTGTTCCGAAGATGGATGGAGATCTGGTAAGAACCAAGCTGAAATCAGCAGGAATTCTCAATTGTGATGCGAAGATACAGATGGATGGCGATTTTCTTTTGATACCCATCCTTAGTGATCTATTCAAAGATTATCCAGTGGAAGAAGCCAATCTCGAATCAATAATACATCAAGAAACAGACTATCGTATGTTCTTACCGGAAGATATACGTGATATTCTTCCTAATTCTTATGATAGCATCGGAGACATCACGATAATCAAACTCGTCGATGAACTTTTACCGATGAAGCATCAGATCGGAGAAGCTTTGATGAAGGTCGTTACGAACACCAGGGCCGTATTATTGGATTCAGGTGTGAAAGGGGAGATGAGGATTCGTGATCTAGAAATGATAGCAGGTCAGGGGTCTACAGAAACAAAGCACAGGGAATCTGGCGTGACGATGCTTACGGATCCGGCAAAGGTATACTTCAATCCCAGATTGGCAACGGAAAGGGAAAGGATCGCATCATTGGTAAAAGATGGTGAAGTGATCATCGACATGTTCGCGGGAGTTGCACCTTTTCCATTGATAATCTGTAAACATGCGAATCCAAAGATCATTTACGCCATTGATCTGAATCATGATGCGGTTGAATATATGAGACGTAATATTTTGATGAACCACATCGATAAGATAGTTCCGATAGAAGGGGATGCAAGGGTTGAGATACAGAAGCTTCCTGATGCTGACCGTATCATTATGAATCTGCCACAGATAGCAGAGCAGTTCCTTCCGGATGCATTGAATAAAACAAAGGATGGTGGAATGATACACATCCATAAGATAATGGAACGTGAGACTTCAGATGACGAGTGCGATAGTATAATTGATAATATCAAACGTAAAGGCTTTAAATGCAGTTTATCTGAGAAGAGAGAGTTGAAGACCTATTCTCCATCAGCGAGTGTTTACGTTTTGGACATATCTAAAAAGTAACCTTATTTTTTCAATGGATCAAGTGTAATCCCAGTTTGTCCTTGATAGTTCCCGCTTCTTTTTGAATAACTTTTTTCACTGCATGAGGTAAGTGCTTCGAACACCATTTGGCAGAACCTTTCTTTGATCGGTATCTCGATCTGACCATCGGTCGCATTGAATGCTCCTAATGTCAGTGTTCCTTCAAATCCTGCATCGATCTTTCCAAAAGATGCCATAACTCCTTTTCTGATCCATGATGTTCTAAGCCAAAGTTGTGCACAGATATCATCTGTCAGTCTGACTCTTTCGACAGTAGAAACATAGAACATCGTTTTTGGGGGTATCGTTACGATGCCGTCTCTGTAGACCTTATCATCGCCTCTGATCGATATCTCTGCAATACGAAGGTCGTAACCATTGGGTGTGAGACTGTCTTTATTAAATTCTGATATTCCGAGAAGACCGGCCATAAGACTCTCAGTGATATCTTTGTCTGAAAGGATGCTCATGTTTTTGGGATCGACGGTTTCTGATAAAAAGTATCCGTTCAGAACATATCGTACGATCCTGAACGTTTTGCACTTTTTTCAAAGAAAGAGAACAATACAATTGAAAGAACGGCGTATACCAGTCCGAGTATGATCATCATGGATATAGGTTCCCAAAGAGCAAAGACAGTACTTCCGGCCACGGCACCTCTGGTGGCATCCACTGCATATGTCAACGGCAGACAATATGAGATCGATTGTAACCATCCAGGGAGATATGATATTGGGAAGTTAACGCCGCAAAGCACTAGTCCAATATATGAAACGACATTGGCAATGATCGCGGATGTTCTGAGACGAAGGCCTATTCCGCCGATGGCCATGCCCATTCCAGCAAGGGACAGTACCGTGAGGATCATCACTACTATCACGGACAAGTAATTTGCAGATGAGAAACTTACACCGAAGATGAATGTTGCATAACACAATGAGATCCCGACAGCTAAAAATCCGGACACTATATTGAAAATTGCCATTCCTAAGAATATGCTGAATAAACTTGAAGGAGTTGACATCAGTGTAGGTAAGGTGCCTACGTGTTTTTCTGTTCCCGGAATATCGGACACTGCGTAGAGTGTAGTGATAGCAACGGATTGTACTGCGTTACCGATGACGACGTATTCTACGGTTATGTTCGAATCGATACTTTCAACCATCAATGCGAAGAAAAGAATGGAGAAGAAAGAAGTAAACATGATCTGTAAAAGCCATAGCCAAACAGGAAGCATTGAAAATTTGTTCTTCACTGAATTGATCATGGAAGAAATGACCGTTTGTCCGAATGTAACTTTTGCTGTCATGTCAATACCTTATGGCAGAGCCCGTTTCACGGATGTTGCGTTCTATGGTTCCAAGTAATTTCTTTGCAACGAGGAAATACACAAAAGAAATAAAGATCATGATCAGCAGATCGGTCCAGATGCTCATGCCCGTCATGCTTGTGTATCCTTCTACTGAGGCAAGTTTCATTGCGTCAATACCCCAAGAGGGTGCAAGTGCGTATGAAATATATTGCACGCACTGCGGAAGGGTGGTTATGGGGATCATTGCACCACACAATACGTATATTGGGTACTCTGCAATGCTTGTAAGGATATAGCTTCTTCTTGAGAAGACAAATGCAGCGGAAAATATGAGGCCTATCGATGCTAATGATAGCAAAGTGACTATCAGTGTTCCGAAAAATAATAAGGGATTAACGATGGCCACGCCAGTCTGGAATATTAACTCTGCAACTACGAATACCAAGAGCGCATTTATCAGACCGATAAATGCATTCCAGATCGATCTTCCGACAATGATGTCGATAAGATGTGTAGGTGAGGACAGTAGAGCTTCCAACGTCCCGTTCATCCTATCGTATGAGATAGTAAAACTGGATGCAAAAAGAGTGTTTGCCCACATCCCCAATACCCCGCCACCTAAAACGGCCTGAAGTACTACAGGTCCGGTAACATCCTGATATAACATCAATATGACAATCGTGAATAAGAAAGGAGAGATGATGCTTGGAATTATCCACTGTGGGTCTGAAAGAAATTGCGTTGCCTGTTGACGGAAAGATGCACAGACTGCCCGAAAATTCATTTATTCACCGCCAGTGAGGTGTAGATAAGTATCTTCTAAAGTAGGTTCATCATATCCGATAGATCTAATTTCCATACCTCTGAATTTTTCTTCAATTGCCGTAAGAATGTCTTTTCCTTTTTCGATGCGTATGCTAGTCTCGTATCTTCCAGCAACCATTTCTGTTCTAATTCCCACTACACCGTTGAGATTTTCTACTGAAGGTGTGATCTGATAGGGGTCACAACTTGTGATCACACGAATCATTTCTGCATTGGAAACAGTATCTTTGAGTTCACAGGCGGTCCCGTAACCAACAATCTTTCCTTTTGAAAGAATTGCCATCCTATCGCATAGTTCTTCGGCTTCGAACATGTAGTGTGTAGTGAGTATGATCGTAGTTCCATTGTTCGCAAGTCTTTTTACGAGCGCCCTTATCTCTCTTGAGATCT
>JBAZDV010000157.1:0-3509 GCA_041654195.1 Candidatus Methanomethylophilaceae archaeon
CGATCATCGCTGATCAACTTATGATCAAAATCCGCTTGTCGATTGCGTTTCATTTACCACAGGTCGAAAGGCATTTCAGCTATTATTTCATTGACATCTCGTGATGTTCTTCCTATACTCCTTTCCGCCATTAGTAAAATCTGAACCGATTATTCAACTGCCCTAACTGCTGCCTGCCATGCCGGTATGAGGAAATGAACATGGAAAACATCTTTTTTGAAAAGCCGATCCTCAATTCTCCATATGAATATCCCCGTCATCAGCAACAATGGTCAGTATGGCCGCTGGGCTTTTGCCGAGTTTACGGAAGTCTATCAGATCGAAGCGGACTTTAAGGCGAAAGTCGAAAAAGAATTTGACAACATGGTTGGGAAATATACCCAATAACGACAGGAAAATCGTAAGCTTTTGAGAAGGTTTTTGGCGGGAATCCACAAAAGGCAAGAAATGCGATTAATTGAGTCGGAAACTTTAGAACTGAAGAAATCTACCAGTGAATTGAAGGCGGGAATTGTTTCTCTTGCAGCCATGCTGAACAAGCATCAGCGCGGCGTATTGTGGTTTGGGATTAAGAATGATGGGGCCGTCGTAGGTCAGAATATCTCCGAGGCCAGTTTGAGGGAAGTCTCCCGGACAATCGGCGATCATATCGAACCCAAGATTTATCCTTCCGTTGAAAAAGTGACAATGGATGGCAAGCCTTGCATCCGGGTGCAAGTGGAAGGTAAAGAAACACCTTATTACGCCTATGGACGGGCTTACAGCCGGGTGGGTGATGAAGACCGGCAGTTAAGCGCCAGAGAACTGGAAAATTTCATTCTGGAGAAAAACCGTGACCGCCTGCGCTGGGATACGGAAATCTGCCCCCAGGCAACACCAGATGATATCAGCAGCGCTAAACTGAAACGTTTTCTGAAATCCTGCGGGCTTAAATACGATACGGTTCAAAATGCACTCACCAAACTCAATCTGATCAAGAAACACAAATTGCTCAATGCCGCCGTTTTGTGTTTTGCCAAAAAACCGGAGAAATATTTTCCCAATGCCAAATTGCGCTGCGCCACGTTTGGAACAGCAGACACAACCGTTACGCTGGACATGAAAGACATGACCGGAGATATCTTTACGCTCATCGAGAAGGCCGAAGAGTATATTCTGGAGCATATCAATATCGGTATGCGTGTGGAAGGTCTGTTGCGTGTGGATGTTCCCGAGATTGACCGGGAAGCCTTTCGCGAAGCCATCATCAATGCTTTTTGTCATCGGGATTACCGTGAATACGATTCGGTTAACATTGCTGTCTTTAAGGATCGTCTGGAAATTCGCAATCCCGGCCTGCTTTATGGCGGACTAACCATTTCCGATATACGGGAAAAGATGGTTTCGATGCGGCGCAATGAACTTCTGGCGGAACTCTTCCAGCGTAGCCATCTGATTGAGAAATGGGGCCGCGGCATCAAGCTGATTTTAGCGAAGGAACCGGCGACGGAATTCGAAGAAGTAGGCACAATGCTGTTTGTAGCGCGATTCTGGAGGAAGGAATTGCCAAAAGGTCTTTCTTATAAAGCCGGGGTGACTTCAGAAGAAACGCCGGGGAAAAGTTCGGGGAAAAGTTCGGGGAAAAGTTCGGGGAAAACAATAGATAAAATCCTCGGATTCCTTTCGGGGAAACCGGCAATGACGATACCTGAGCTTGCAGAAGCTTTGGGAATGACTTCACGCGGCGTAGAGAAGCAGATTGCCAAACTGCGCCGGCATGGACGCCTCCGCCGTATTGGTCCGGCTAGGGGCGGGCATTGGGAAGTAATAAAAGAGTGAAGCGTGAAAAGTGAAGAGTGAAAGGTAGAGAAGATGGCAGCAAAGAAAACAAACGGCAAAAAAGTAGAAACGCTGACGCATGATGAAGCGAAGCGGAAGAATATTCCTACTGCCGAGTTTCAATCTGTTTTGCAAAAAGAAGCGCAGGACCCGTTGAAAATAAAATATCCGCGCAATGTGACAGGTCTGGACGATGAAAAGAAAAATCGTAACCGCGACCTGGACCCGCAACTCGGCTGGCGCGGCAAAGACGAACAGGACTGGTCTGATCTGATGGTGAGCGCGCTAATAGCTGATAATGTTGTGTTACGTAATGATATGTGTGTTTAAGCGGAGAATATTATGAGATTTTGGATCGGTGTTACGGATAATAATTGGTATAAATTTCTTGCAGATTTAAGGCCTGATGAAGTTAATTTTTGGCAGCCGAGCGCAATGCCACCATTCACTAATGCACTGATGGGGCTTCCTTTTCTTTTCAAACTCAAGCGACCATATAATCACATTGCTGGCGGCGGTTTTTTTGTTACTTATAGCTCGCTGCCACTGAATTTGGCTTGGGAGGTATTCGGGCCTAAGAATGGTTGTGCTTCGCTTGATGAACTTAGGAATATGATCAGTAAACTTACCTCGGATAAGCGCAGTGACGGTCAAATCGGCTGCACTGTCCTTGCAAATCCTTTTTTCTTTGATGAACCGATGTGGATTCCTGATCTACCTGGCTGGGCTTCAAGTATTGTTCGTGGAAAAATGTATGACACAAAAGGCAGCGAAGGAATGTCAATATGGAACGATGTGCAAGCTCGTTTACGATTGCACCAACCTGAAAATATTCAAACAGATCGATCGCCTATTGTTGCTGACCAAGTTGAGAAATACGGTTCACCTGTTATGGTGCGTCCAAGGCTGGGGCAATCGTCTTTTAGGGTTTTAGTCACAGATGCATATCAACGACGCTGTGCTATAACAGGTGAGCGTACTTTATTGGCCTTAGAAGCGGCACACATTATTCCCTATTCCGAAGAAGGGTTACATGATGTGCGAAACGGGCTTTTGCTTAGGGCAGATTTCCATAGACTTTTTGATGCCGGTTTGGTTAGTGTTTCACCTGACCTTCGGATAAAAATTAGTAGAAGAATCAAAGAAGAATGGTTTAACGGACAAGTGTATTATCGACTGGATAATCATCCATTATCTGTTTTACCTGCACATCCTTCGATGCGGCCAGATCCTGATTGTTTAGATTGGCACTATCGGAATAAATTTCAAGCGTAGTCAGAGGAATTTATGATTTCAGACAATTTATTGAATGAATTGGTCGCGTTCAGGCATGAAAGAGACTGGGAACAATTTCATACAACTCGTAATCTTGCATCGGCATTGTGTGTCGAATCTGCTGAACTTTTGGATATATTTAGATGGACAAATGATGCAGAAATAGAATCTATTGCTGAGCAACGACGTCGTGATATTGAAAGTGAAGTTGCTGATGTTGCGATACTATTAATGTATCTGTGTCATGACCTGAACATCTCTTTAGAAAATGCAGTGAAAAGGAAGCTTGAAATAAACCGAGAGAAGTATCCTGTTGAAAAGGTAAAAGGTATATCTACAAAATATAATAACCTGGACTAATGTCATCTGATAAAGCGCAGGATTTCAGCTCCAGTTTTTCTAATTTCTACCCTTGA
>JBAZDV010000158.1:0-3450 GCA_041654195.1 Candidatus Methanomethylophilaceae archaeon
TTCTGCTCCAGTAGTGGCATTTATCGCAAAAACTTTTCCACGATGTGCATTCATTGCATAATAAATTGTATTTCCAGCAAGTACTGGATTGAGATAGCTGCTGGATCCGCCGCTTACATGCGTTGTAAATCCATCAAGTGCCTCTCCAGTTGTAATATTATATGCTGCAAGGGTCCCACCCTGGGAAACATATACAGCCGAGTCGGTTACAACTGGAATGGTAGAAGTGAGCGTGGAGACATTCCATGCCTCGGTCCATTCTCCAATCGTGTTTATTCGGTATAGACTGCCGTTTGCATTAAGATACACCGAGTTCCCGTGTGCTACAATAGAACTGCCTGTCGTAATGGCAGATGGGAGGGTGTAGGAGTTGACTAGGTCATTTGTTGGAGAAACCTCGAGAATACTTGTACTATCCGTTACAAGCAGATTGTTTGAGGGTGATAGTGTTGGTGAGGTAAAGATAAGCCCTCCTTCTGATCCAAGTAATCGCTGGAAAACAAGATTGCCGTTTCTGGTGTCATATCCCATAAGCTGGTGCTGAGTAGGGCTCGTAACATAGACCACACCATCATACACAAGAGGGGTGCCTGTCAAACCCCAATATCCTGATGTAATACCGGTCACACTCCACACAGCATTTCCGGTCTCTTCATCAAGACAAAACAGTGTTCCGGATTTTGTACCAACAAAGACTTGTCCATCTGACACCGTGATTGCGGACAATACTTCACCAATTGACCGGAACCATATCAATTCTCCATCGTTTAAATCAAAACAGAAAACTCCCATAGCATTTGTGGTGGAGAAGTCCATACTTTTCCAGTTGGCTATAAACAATCTGCTGTCGTTTACAGCAGATGTACTGTCGATGCCTCCGTCGACAGAGAGATGCATCCTGACATTATCCGACGTCGGCCCTGTTGGTTCATCCGCAGATGCAACGCCAATAGTACATATCATCAGTGCGATGATAAACAATAAATAGGGGAATTCACGCATTTTTTTCATACGCATCAACTTAGTAGATTTATGTGTACTCAATTGATATTATATTAAAATAATTGTTTCAATAAAAATTTAATTTTATATAATATCTATAAAACGAATTTTGGTTATTTGAAACTATATTAAAAATAATTGTGCGCATTTTCTGCATGAATCACCTTTTTCGGTAGACTAATAATCCGCAAATTGCGGCACATGTTATAATAATCGAAAATCCCGGTGATGATGCTGATGATGCACTATCATCCTGCGCGCCAAAAATCTCTGGATGCTCAATTTTAGCCAGTGTCTCAATACAATCTACAATCCGAGGACCTCCCCGATCCATAATATCCGCATTTATCACAAATACCTGATTATTTTTAACTGCCGAAAGGGTCTGCAGCCTTGCTTCATCCTCAAAGTAATTTTTCAGAATGTCAGTGCCCCCTTCTCCCATTCCCATACCTGAATCAACAATAATGATCTCCGGATCTGTAGTCAAAAGTTTTTCCAGTGTTACTACCCCCCAACCCTCAACATCACTGCACGCATTTGTGCCGCCGGCGATTTTGATCATCTCATCCTGAAACGTGTTGTTTCCCGAGACCCATAACGGATCCGTCCACATACAGTGAATCGTCCGCGGTGCAGTTGTAACGTTCTTCAGTTTTTCTTTTATGTCCTCTATCCGTCCCTGCATATTGTCAACGAGTTCACGAGCTTCTGTCGTTTTTCCGGTTGCCTGCCCGACAATTTCTATGTCATGCAACGTTCCGTCGATACTATCCGAGTTCAGTGTGATTACAGTATATCCTAGATTTCTCAGATGATTTATCAGATCTTCCCCGTTTCCATAGTAGGCGAAGATAAGATCAGGGTCCTGGGTAATCACACGTTCAACGTTCACTGTGGTATAACCGCCGATAATGGGTTTTGTTGTTGCCTCCTCAGGATAGTTGCAATATTCGGTTACGCCGATGATTGAGTTATTAAGCCCAAGTGCAAACAAAATTTCAGTATTTGCCGGAGCAAGCGATATGATTCGTGATGGTTCCTCGGCAATAGTAACCGTATATCCGTAGTCATCAGTAATAGTGACCGGATCCCATTTTTCGGTTGATTTTGTGGCTATCGGTGTGGGTGTAGTTTCAGGAGATGAGGTTGGCACGGGTGTTTCAGATATTACATCTGCATACGTACTGCTTCTAATATCATATCCCGCCTGAAGCGGCGTGATCGGGTATGATTTACCACTCAAGGCAGCCACCGCGCGAGCCGTCATACTTACCGGGCTATCTACAACATACTCGGTATATTTGAATGAACCGTCGGCCTGCTGGAGAGAGAGGAGATAATCAATCGGATTTTTTCCATTATTGGTAACTGTCAGAGGATCAACTCCGCATGCTGCGAGTGCCTGAATTACCCATGCCGTTGAAGCAAGGTTGCTCTCGGAATAATAACCGTAGTTGAATCCTCCGGTAGGTTCCTGAACATCACGAAGGTACTGTATTGCTTTGGTGATTACCGGATCATTTGGGCTTACACCTCCTGCTATTAGTGCCATAACTGATGCCGCTGTATCGTCACTATCAGAAACACCGCCTTCAGCCCAGGCAAATCCCCCGTCAGCCTGCTGCTGTTGTTTTAACCACGCAATAGATGTGCTGACATCTTCACCTGCGGCAACGAGTCCGAAGATACCCCAGTAGGTTGTATACACGAAGTCGCCGATTTTGCCACTGGATTTTACCTTGGATTGTAGATCGGCCACATAGTTATGATCGTTATAATCGTGAGGGTCTACCCCGAACAGAACAAGATAGGTGATTTTCTTTGCCATCTCACCCGTTCCATCCGCGTCATCCTTAATTGAATTCCAGTAATCAAGAGGGGAATTTTCATTCACTCTCCAGGTTTGCGGGTCTTCTCCTGCTGAAGAAATTGCCGTGACGGCAAACCATGTGGTGCCAATTGATCCTTCTATCATGCTGGGTTCTGCAAAACCTCCGTCTGGGAATTGTGAGGCAGCAATGTAATCAAGTGCACTTTGTATAGCTTCAGCAACATCTGGGGACGAGGCTGAAGATGTACCGCAAACGGTAAAGAAAAAGAGAAGCAGTACAATTAACAATAGAAATATTTTCGGTTTCATGATCATCTTCCGGCATGGAAAAAATACAACATAAATGTTCAGTTATAATAAAATTTATTTTACTTATATATATATTAATTTATAATGTATTTTTGCCTCAGCTGGGTTTTACGCTCTCCTCTCTCACCAAAACGGCATACGGACAAAAAAAGAAATTGGGGATAGATCAGGAAGATTAGATCCGCCTGCAGACAAACAGGCCGCCGATAACTCCGGCAATTACCAGGAGCGCACCAAATCCGGGGGAATTCGCGGTAGATCCTGGTTCAGCATACTCTCCGAATATCTCCGGATGGAGGATTTGT
>JBAZDV010000159.1:0-3449 GCA_041654195.1 Candidatus Methanomethylophilaceae archaeon
ACGCCGATCTTGATCCAGGGGGAAACAGGAACAGGCAAGGAACTTGTCGCCAAGGCTATCCATTTCAACAGCGCACGAAAAGAAGAACCCCTCATTATTGTTAACTGCGCGGCTATTCCGGAAACGCTTGTGGAGAGCGAACTTTTCGGTCATGAAAAAGGCGCCTTCACCGGCGCCACACAGCAGAAGAAAGGGAAATTTGAACTGGCGGACGGGGGTACGATTTTCCTGGATGAGATCGGCGATATGCCGCTGCCCGCTCAGGCCAAAATCCTGCGCGTCTTGCAGGACAAGGCGCTTATGCGGGTGGGCGGTGAAAAAACCATTCGCGCCAATGTCCGGATTCTTGCCGCGACCAACCGAAATCTGGCCGTTTGCATCAGTGAAGGAAAATTCCGTGAAGACCTTTACTACCGTCTCAAGGTGATTGAAATCCCCATGCCCGCCCTGCGGGAGCGCGCGGAGGATATTGCCCTTCTCGTGGAATACTTTCTTGACCGGCATAACTCCCGTTATCGGCAGCAAAAGCAATTCAGCCGGGAAGCGATGCGACGTATCCTTTCCCATTCGTGGCCGGGAAACATCCGGGAACTGGAAAACGCCGTCGAGCGGGCTTGTGTTCTTTCCAAAGGCAGCGTTATCAAAGAGGGCGATCTGCCGCCGGAAATGACTTCATCGATTTCCCCGCTTCCGAAATCTTCCGGCAATGCAGACCAAACAAACGCCACCGCAATCGCCATCCCCCTTGAAGGTCTCGATCTGGACATGCACCTGCACAATCTTGAAAAAGCATATTATGAAGAAGCCATTAAAATGAAAGACGGCAACCGCGAAGCCGCCGCCCGCCTCCTCAACATCAAACCTCACACCTTTCGAAAAAGGGCAAAAGAAAAGTTCGGGCTGGAGCGGAAATATGGGGAGAAGACCGTTTCGGATCAATCTTTACTCACACCAGATAATGATGGGAATTTGAAGATTCATAACATGACAGAAATCAAGGTCATTAAGACGCGGGAAGAAAACTGATGCTTCAAGTGCCTCCTCAATTTTTCTTGACATACAAGAGTGGCTTTTTCTACACTCCCTGCCAATGAAAGCAGATTATTATCAAAATTGGGGCGGAACTTTAGTTGATTTTCAAGGCTCATATGTTAAAAGTAAAATAAATTAAACATTTATTTCGTATTTCCCGCCAAAAGCGTCGGCGGTGACAGCGGGGCAGGCAAAGATCAGTTTCCATCTATAACGCTATTCGGCAAAAAAACAAGAAATAGGAGATTATCATGAGGGCAGAATTTACGGCAATAATTGAACCGGCGCCCGAGGGTGGCTACTGGGCTATCTGTCCGGAGGTTCCTGGAGCCAATGGCCAGGGCGAAACAATTGAGGAAACAAAGAATAATCTTCGCGAGGCAATTGAGTTGATTTTTGATGACCGGAAGACTGATATTCTTCGAGGGCTTCCCGATGACGCCATTCAAGAAAAGGTGATGGTCGGATGAAGCGCAGGGATTTGGAAAGAAAGTTAAGAATCGCGGGTTGCTATCTGAAACGAGAAGGAGCCGCGCATTCACTTTGGATAAATCCCAAAAACGGTTCGATTGAAGCCATCCCAAGGCATACTGACATCAAAGAACCATTAGCAAAGAAAATTTTGAAGAATCTCAGCGCGGAATAAAACTTGATTTAAGCAGGCCAGTCGATGTTGCATACCTGGATGCGTTCTCGAAAGCGCAAAAGTAACCAACGTTACGATTTTCATGTCATTTGTTACGAATAATTTTTTAGATATTCAGGTTATTTTACATATAAGCAAGCATATTCAATAACTTACGTATATATAACGCTCTTTGGCATAATTGCTGCTCTATTCCTATTTCAAAAAATAATTGAAGGAGGCAGCATATGACAAAAATAATGATGGGAGTGATCTTTTCTGGTCTGTTCCTTCTCAGCGGCTGTGCCACGATCATGTCCCACGGTCCGCAAACCCTGCACATTCTCTCACAGCCCGATGGCGCAACCTGTGAAATAACCGATACGACCGAGGGGAAAAGCATAGCCAACGCTACAACACCCTACACAGTCAGCCTGGAAAGGGGCGCCGGATATTTTCTGAAAAAGTATTATGATGTCACCTTGTCCAAAGAGGGTTTTATGACAGAAAAGGTCACACTCACACCGGATCTGAATTTCTGGTACGTCTGTAATTTATTCTTAGGCGGGGCGCTGGGCGCACTCATCGTCGATCCGTTGACCGGCAGCATGTGGACGTTTTACAACAAGGATATCAGCGTTAAACTTTACCCGGATACACCTGATGGACAGGCAGCCCGCAAGGCAGATGAAATGGCGCGGGCGGCTGAGGCCAAGGCAAAAGAAGATGCGCAAAGAGAAAAAAATGCTTTTCCACGGTGATCGGAGCGATGTATTGCTGACCGCTACAGGAAAATAATCATTGCACATCTTTTGACGGCAGGAGACTTTTGCTTGAACTTATTATGAATTGCAGGGTATATTTTTGAAAAGTTGCCCGAGGGAGAAAATGGCATGGCAAATCTTCAAATCAAGGGCATGAACGATAACCTTTATGCTAAAATCAAAGCACTTGCCAAATCTGAAAAGCGATCCGTCAGTCAACAAATTCTTTTCATAATAAAAGAGTATCTTCTGAAAAGGCAACTCGTGGATGCAGTAAAAATGCCCGCACAGGTTTTACTTGAAATGTCCGGTTCCTGGGAAGATGAAAGAACGCCCACCGAGATCATTGCAGAGCTGAAACAAGCCCGGAAAAACATGCTGCTGAAAAGGGAGGCGTTCTGATGTACCTGCTCGACACGGACACCGTTACTTACAGTTTAAAGGGCCATCCGAAAGTAATGGATAACCTGAAATCGCATCTGAACAATTCCATAAAAATCAGCGTCGTGACCTACATGGAACTTTATTATGGCGCATACAAATCTGAACGCGTCACGGCGAATGCGGCCAGAGTCAAAACGCTGGGATAATCCATTGAAATGGTGCCCATCAATGCTGCTGTCGCCGAAACATTCGGCATGATCAAAGCGCCCTTGAATCAGGCGGCAATCGCCTGGATGATTTTGATCTGGACATTGCTGCGACCGCGCTTGCCAATAATCTGATCATGGTAATCAATAATACCGACCACTTCAGCCGAATTGAAGGATTGAGGATTGAGAATTGGATGCTACTTTCTTGATAGTCGAAAAGCGATTCTATGAGATGGGTACAATGAAAATCGGCATATGTTCCATTGCATTTTCTATCGCCTTGCCGTAAGTAAATACGGCAACAAATATTTTTTAAATAAAGGCACTTGGAGGGGCAAAAATGGAACAAAACACTTTAATGAATTTCAATAACAAATGGTTTGTCCTGCATCACAATAGCCTATATTATGAAAATCCAAATCTTGTCGGTTTTAG
>JBAZDV010000160.1:0-1941 GCA_041654195.1 Candidatus Methanomethylophilaceae archaeon
CGGCAGAATTGACGTGGTGCTGACCGACGGAGGAGCCACCCTTATGCAGGTAACCGATAACGGGTGCGGTATGAGCCCTGAAGATGCCTTGCTGGCCTTTGAACGTCATGCCACATCCAAGATACGAGGTGTGGAAGACCTGCAAAGCATTCAAACTTTCGGATTCCGGGGAGAAGCCCTGGCATCCATAGCATCCATTGCCCATGTACGTTTGCGTACCCGCAGGGAAGAAGATGAAATGGGAACACAGATCACCATAGCCGGATCGGCCGTAACTTCACAGGAAGAAATCGCTTGTACCACGGGATCCGATCTGTGTGTGAGGAATCTTTTTTACAACGTGCCAGCCCGCCGCCGCTTCCTGAAATCCCAGGCAGTGGAATTACGGCATATAATGGAAGAATTTCACCGGGTCGTGTTGTGCCATCCGGAAAAAACGTTCACCCTCACCCATAACGAAAACACAGTCTATCACCTGCCTGCAAGCGACACTCTCCGTTCACGCATTGTGGGAACAATGGGTAAAGAACTGAATGCGCAATTGCTGGATATAAATGTAGACACTTCGCTGGTGCGTATAAAGGGATACATCAGCCGGCCCCGCGATTCATACAAAAAAGGGGGACACCGTTACCTGTTTGTCAACGGAAGGTATTTTAAAAGTCCTTATCTGCATAAAGCCGTCGTAAATGCCTACGGCAAATTGTTACCGGAAGACAGGGTCCCCACGTATTTCATATACCTGGAAGCAGATCCCTCTATTATAGATGTAAATATCCATCCCACCAAGACCGAAGTAAAATTTGAAGATGAATCGGTGATCTTCCAGATGCTTCAGGCTGTGATCCGCGAATCGGTCGGAAAGTTTGCGCTGGGACCCAGCATAGATTTTGAAATGGGCGCTATGCAGCATCACATTCCCGTCCCTCCCGCTCCCGGTGAACATATACCTCAGCCCAAATTAAAATACGACCCGCTTTTTGATCCTTTTCGCGAAAACACCGCACACGAATCGCTGCCTGTATTTGGGGAACAACCGGTACAGACATATGAAACACCCTTATTCCCGTTACGAAAGAAATACCTGGTCACCCCTGTGGCCTCTGGACTATTGATCGTCCACAGGCAACGGGCGCTGGAACGGATCTTTTATGAAGAATTGTTGCCTAAATTTGTTGACAGGAAGCCCGTTCCGGAAAAGCTCTATTTTCCCGTGGCACTAAACTTGCAGCCTTCCCAGTCCCTGCTCCTGGAACAAAACCGCAAACGCCTCCTTCAGATGGGCTTTCAGACAGACGATCATGAAAACATAACCGCTGTACCTCCCGAACATCCGGTAGACGCACAATCCGTGATTGACTCGGTTCATGAGATCCTCTCGGAAACAGAAGAAGACACACCCATCCGTTACGGAGAGCGGTTGGCAGCCATGCTGGCCAGGAGGATGGCCGCATCGGAAAAGGAAGACACCCAAACGGCAAACCGGACGCTTATTGACAGGCTTTTTGCCTGCAGCCAGCCGGACAATACACCTGACGGGAGGGCCTGTACGGCCATAATCCCTATAGAACAAATTGATAAATATTTTAGCTAAATTATGTACCAATACAACCGGGGCGGTTTTTTCGCCAGCATACCTCTTGTAATCAAGAACATTATAATCATCAATGCATTCATGTTGATCCTGACAATGATCAACAGGGAATTCATGATCGAACATTTTGCCCTGTTTTACCCCGCTTCAGCCTTTTTCAAACCCTGGCAGATCCTTTCCCATATATTCATGCACGGCAATTTCGGGCACCTGTTATTCAATATGTATGCACTCTGGATGTTCGGATCGGTTCTGGAACAACTCTGGGGACCTAAGAAATTTTTACTCTACTACCTGGTCACAGGGCTTGGCGCTGCCGCCCTTCATATGGGTGTACAATGGATAGA
>JBAZDV010000160.1:1963-3443 GCA_041654195.1 Candidatus Methanomethylophilaceae archaeon
CCGGATATTAATGAATACACCAACGGTGGGTGCTTCCGGTGCCGTATACGGGATCCTGCTGGCCTATGGCATGTTGTTCCCCAACAATGAATTACGGATCATCTTTTTACCGATAGCGCTGAAAGCCAAGTATTTTGTAATTATATTTGCCGTTATCGAACTGATACTGGGCCTTGTAGGAGGTGGAAACATTGCTCATTTTGCCCACCTGGGCGGTATGATCTTCGGCTTTTTCCTGATACGGTACTGGAAAAAAAGAAACAGACTTTATTATTGACAGTATGAAAGATAACCGCGACATATATCCACACGTGGAACAGGCCGGTGAAATACTTCGCTCCGGCGGAACCATCTTATACCCTACTGATACGATATGGGGGATCGGCTGTGACGCGTGCAACGAAAAAGCCGTTCAGAAAGTTACGGAAATCAAAAACCGGCCGGTTGTGAAGAATTATATTGTCCTGGCTGCCGATCTGAATATGGTGTCACGGTATGTGGAAAGTATCCCTTCCATGGCCGAAGAACTCATGGATGTTGCAGACAAACCGCTGACCATCATTTACCCGCGGGCTATGAACCTCGCCCCGGGCGTGGCCGCTCCGGACGGGAGTGTAGCCATCCGGATTCCCGACCAACGGTTGTGCCGGGCACTGATACGAAAATTAAAGAGGCCCTTGTTGTCCACCTCGGCAAATATCAGCGGGGCAAAAGCCCCGATGCGTTTTTCGGAAATCGATCCGGCGTTGATCCGGAAGATCGACTGGACCGCTCCCCGTTTTTTGGAAGAACATGCCACCGGAAAACCCTCTTCCATAATACGTTTGGGCACCAACAACGAAGTTGAAATCATAAGACCTTAATCAATAAAACCATGCAGAGAACACACATCCAGATTCGTTTCAATGACATAGACATGTTGGGGCATGTGAACAACGTCATGTTTGGGCATTATTGCGATGTGGCCCGTACGGATTTTTTTATCAACCGGTCAGCCTACCATCCCGATTTTTTTAAAGACACCCGCGTTTTGATTCTGGTTCATACCGAGTACGATTATATGTTGCCCTGTTTTCTGGGAGATAAGCTGTATGTGGAAACTTCTGTTGAAAAAGCCGGTGAACGCAGCCTTCATTTCCTGCAGGAGATCGTAGATGAAAAGGGGAATATCCGGGTCCGCTCCCGGAGTGTAATGTCAACTTTTGATAAATCCACCGGGAAGTCTTTCCCTTTACCCAAGGAATGGTTAACCCTTTAGGTTTGTATGCATTTATTTTACGCACCTGATATTCAAACACCCGAACACATCCTCTCTCCCGAGGAAAGTATGCATTGTACACGGGTGTTGAGACTTCAGGAGTCCGACACTGTTTGCCTGGCTGACGGAAAAGGGACAATGTGTACCGGAGAGATAACAGACCCTGACCCACGGGGATGCCGCATACGGATAATAGAAAAACAGGAAAATTACGGCGCCAGG
>JBAZDV010000161.1:0-3423 GCA_041654195.1 Candidatus Methanomethylophilaceae archaeon
TAGTCGCCATTACCATCCCCTAATCTAACCTCTTTAATGGACATTGTGCCGACATACCTGTTTTGCTTTTTTTCCATTCTAACTATTTCACCCCTCATAATAAGAGGCTGACCTATATAAGCCTTCTGTATGACGCTTCGGTCGAGTACCGCAGCAATGTCGCTTACTTCATCACCACAAATAAACCACCTAATGCCGGCCAACTTTTGCATTGTATCAAAATCATTCTTTGACATGGTTTTTCGCCAATCAATCTCGTCTTTTAATGACTCAACATATTTGTCTGGATTTTTATACTTAGATTTTACATTATACATCACACTCACCTCCCTTTTTATTCGTTCCTCACCCACTGTACCCACGGAATCTCCTCAACTGGTATTCCGATGATAGGTGCGAGTTTCTCCGCCTCGTCTTTTGACGGATGACGTTTTGATTGCGCCCACATTGTTAGGCGAGACGGTTTGTATCCAGCTTGCAATAGCTCCTTCCGGTATTTTCGGATCAATCTCTCGAACTTCGGTTGTATGTTCATTTTCCCTCCTTGTATTTTCTTGGAACCGATGATAGCATGCATTTACGGGTAGTGCAAACATTATTTTTCAGGCGATTGTAGGTAGGTTAAATATTAAGGATTGCTTAAAATGTGAAAAAATTACGAAATGTGAAAAAAGTTCTTGCAATTAGTTTTAAGCTGTGTTTATAATGCAGACAAAGTTCATTAACAAACCCGAAGAATGGAGGTAAAACATGAAAATTTATCTTAAACACAACCTGGGTTGGGATTTATACGACATTGAAAGAGATTCCGAGGAACTGAAAAAGAGAAACATTTCCATCGGTGATGGGGCTTCCATCAGTGATGGGGCTTTCATCGGTGATTGGGCTTCCATCGGTGAGGGGGCTATCATCGGTGAGGATACTTACATCGGTGATAGGGCTTCCATCGGTGATAGGGCTGAATTTACATCTAATCCTCTTTACATAATAGGCACGAGACATCTGTTCCAGCAGTACGATGCTGATAAAATTAAAATAGGTTGTCTTGTCAAGACTATTGATGAATGGCTTGAATGTTACAAGGAGATTGGGGAACTTGAAGGATACACAAAGAAGGAAATACAAGAATATAAGCTATATCTTGATCTTGCAAAAAAGCTAATGAAGTAACCCCGCTTTCCCTCTGGTTCACCCGGTATTCGGCACAACTGGTACGGAAAGAGAGACGGATAGAAATCTCACCAGGGACGCTTGGGGCGAAACCCGTTTTTTGAGATGACAATCCGGCATCACAAACGGCGGCTACGGCGACAGTCGGGCGGGATGGGACTCAAGGGGAGTAGTTAATTCTTAATGGTTCTTGGGTGGGTTCAGTAGGGTAAGGGGGTTGGCCATATGTGGCGAGCCAATCTCGCGGGTTCGAATCCTGCCCCACCCCGACAAACTGTTTAATGGTGGGAGTGGCGGAATACAACAGACGCAAGAGCCGACGGTCTCTGGTGGTAAAGCGTTAACTCCATCATGCAGGTTCAAATCCTGCCTCCCACCACACAACATGGACAGGATAGCATTGAGGGCATCTTTATAACGTTGACCACGGCGTAGCACAGTGAGGCGAGATGAGCGACCTGAACTATCCTGTCCACAACAAATAAGGAGGCAATCATGGTTGACAAGCATGGTATCCCGATTATACCGCCGGAGGTCAAGATTGAACAACTCTTGGCGAGGGCAAGGAAAGAACACTTGGAAGCCACATTCGGGCGAGACCCGGAAGCGTGGTGCAAAAAGGAGAGGGAGGAAAGAAAATGAGTGCATGGACAATTTACTGGATATTAAAGTTGGACGCGATATGTGAGACACTACAAGTTATTGGTACACTGAGTCTTGTGTGCCTTGCAACCTATGTACTTGTAGTAGTGATCACGATGATAATGGATAATACAGACGATACTTCCCCTGTAAGTTATTTAGTGAAGACGCTTAAGGAAGTGGCCATAATAGGTGTCGTTTCTTTCATAGTGGTTATATCTGGTACTTTACTGCCCTCCACCAATCAAATGGTAACCATTATAGTAGCACCCAAAATCATCAATAACAAACAAGTCCAGCAGATACCGCAGAAACTTTTAGATTTAGGGGAATATCAGGTGGATAAATGGATAAAGCAACTAAAGGAGAACAACAATGAGCAAGGAAAATGATTTGTTTACTGGAATTAAAGACATTATATCGCTCCAGAATACAGCTATAATGTCAGGCGTTGAGCTTGGCAGGAAGGAAAGTGAAGATAAGATAAAAACCCTTGAATCTGTAAATGCCAAGTTACGGGGGGCGTTGAGGGAAGCTAGACTTCATTTAGCTAGGTTCATTCAATACAGATATGGAGACCCTGAAGAACACTATATAATTAAAACGATTGACGAAGCTATGAACGAAGCTATGAAAGAAGAGGAGGGGGGACTATGAACTCAAAACGATGTCCAGAATACACCGAAGCTCAGGATGACAGGGATTTCAGGAAGCACATGGGGGAAATAGAGTGTCCTAATTGTGGACGGAGTATAGGTGATTACTCCGACTGCGATTATGATGACGTTGACCGTTGCTACCGTTGCGGGTGGTGCGGTGAGAGTTTGGAGGAATAAATAAAAAGGGGGAAAGACCATGAAAGAAGTACAGATATTTGACACATTACCACCAATTAAGTATGACACTAACGTTGCTACAATTCAAAAATTAGGGGAACAATATATGCCCCTAAAAATCACTGATCTAACCGACAAAGGTCAGTTTAAAACCGTGCATGATGCTCGCATGGTTATGGTTAAAATCCGAACAACAATCGAGGCACAGCGTAAAGCACAAAAGGCTTCCGCTCTGGAATACGGTAGGGCGGTTGACAAGGCCGCAGGAGAATTATTCGACATAAGCAACCCCATTGAAGAACATCTTCAAACGGAAGAACAAAAGGTTATTGATGAGCAAAAACGAATCAAAGAAGAAGCGGAGCGTATCGAACGAGAGAAGATTCAGGCCAGAGTTAATGCGTTTCAATCCTTTAATGTGGTTTTGCCTTTTATGGACGTTGCAACAATGACCGATGATGAATTTAACCTGAAACTTTCTGAAGCTAAAACCGCCTTTGAAGCTGAACAAGAAAGACTTGCAAAAGAAAAGGCAGAACGGGAAGCTGAACAAAAGAGATTGGCCGAGGAACGGGCAGAGCTTGAGCGTAAACGTGCCGAACAGGAAGCAAGGGATAAAGAGGCAAGGGAAAAGGAAGAAGCCTTTAGGGCCGAACGAGAAGCGTTTGAGAGAGAAAAGCGGGAAGCCCAGGAAAAGAAAGAAAGAGAAGCGTTTGAGAAGCAAGCAAGAGAAAATGCCCGAGTTCAAGCTGAAAGAGAGGCGAAGGAAAAACTT
>JBAZDV010000162.1:0-3397 GCA_041654195.1 Candidatus Methanomethylophilaceae archaeon
GCGGTCGTCCTTTTGCAATACTATCCGGGAATGGACCCGAAGCTCTTCGAGGACATCTTCATGAGAAGCAAAGGTGTGGTCATCTCAGGTTCTGGTCTCGGGCACGTAAGTGAAGGCATGATCCCGTTGGTGAAGAAGGCCATTGCCAACGGTACTGTCATAGTGATGACGTCACAGTGTCTTAATGGTCAGACCAACATGAATGTATACAATACAGGAAGAGATTTGATCAAGGCTGGTGTGATATCGGTATTGGACATGCTTCCAGAGACAGCCTACGTCAAGCTCATGTGGGCATTGGCTAACAGCAAAGATACAGATGACGCTAAGAAGCTCATGAGAACGCCTGTTGCAAATGAGATGAGCGAAAGGAGGGTCATCGATGTCTGAACAATACGAACTCGTATGTGGTATTGAGATCCATCAGCAGTTGGATACGAAGAAACTGTTCTGTTCTTGTGAAAGTCATCTTTGTGATGACGGCGTAGGTACATATTACAGAAGATTGAGGCCGACCACAAGTGAGATGGGAGAGGTTGACAGAGCTGCACTGGTGCAGTTTCAGAGAGATATAGGTTATAGATATCAGTCCTCGCCTGGCGTCAGTTGTCTGGTCGAATTGGATGAAGAACCGCCACACGATACCAATGCGGATGCGTTATCCACTGTGTTGACATTCTCAGAGATGATGAAGGCACGTGTCGTTGACGAAGTTCATTTCATGAGGAAGATCGTCGTCGATGGGTCCAATACATCAGGATTTCAGAGGACCGCATTGATCTCCATGAATGGTGAGGTCGATGTGAATGGAAAGAAGATCTCTATTCTGTCTATCTGTCTGGAAGAGGACGCAGCACGTAAGGTTGAGACCAAGGTAGGTGAGATAACATACCGTCTTGACAGATTGGGAATACCGCTGATCGAGGTAGCGACAGGGCCAGACATTCACACTCCCGAAGATGTCATGGAAGTGGCGCTCAGATTGGGAACGCTCCTCAGAGCTACAAGAAAAGTGAAGCGCGGTATTGGAACCATAAGGGAAGATCTGAACATTTCCGTTCCGAACGGTGCACGTGTTGAGATCAAAGGTGTGCAGGAGCTCAAAATGCTCCCGTTGTACGTTGAGAATGAGGCAAACAGGCAGAGGATGCTGATCCGAATAAAAGATGTTCTTCTTTCAAGAGGGATCAAAGAGGTTTTGTTCGAGCCGTTGGATGTTACAGAGATCTTCAGGGACTGTCAGTCAAAGGTCATTCAGGGCGCATTGTCTGAAAAGGGCAAAGTTATCGCTGTCCGTCTTCCCGGATTCGCGGGGGTCATGAACGGCGATAACGGAAAGCTTCGTCTCGGTTCCGAGATGGCGCAGAGGGCGCGTACAAAAGGCGTCAAAGGAATATTCCATTCTGATGAATTGCCTGCATACGGGATAGAGGCACCATTTGTCGATGCATTGAAGGAACGTCTGGAAATGACAAAAGAGTTCGATGCATTCGTTATCTGTGCTGCAAAGGAGAAGAAAGCCATCGATGCATTACAGATCGCCGTTGAAAGAGCGAATGAAGCGGTGATAAGGATTCCGGAAGAGACCCGCGATCCCTTACCAGATGGTACATCTAAGTATTCAAGACCGTTGCCGGGAGCGGCTAGGATGTACCCTGAGACCGATGTTCCGCCGATCACGATCACAAGAGAAAGGATGGCGTACGTCCGTGCGAATCTTCCAGAGTTGCCAGAGCAGATAGAGAGCCGTCTTATTTCTGAGTATAGTATCAATCAGCAGCAGGCAAGACAGATAGTCAGGCGGGACAATACTGACCTGTTTGAAAGGATATGTAAAGAATATGATATGGCGAGCATTGCAGCGAGTATGTTCCTGAACACTTATGGTGAATTGGAGCATGAAGGCATAGATCTGCATGTGTTTGCCGATGAGGGGATTCTTGAAGTATTTGGAATGCTGAAACGGTCTCGTTTCGCAAAAGAAGCACTTCCGTTGCTACTGAAGGAGATCGCTACTGGATCATCCGCAGAACAGGCGATCACTAAATTGGGGTTGGAATCTGTCGGTTCCGACGAGGCTGTTGAGATCATAGCCAAAATAATCAAAGAGCGCGAGGACTTCGTCAGAAGTAAGGGTCTTGATGCCATTGGGCCTCTGATGGGTCCAGTCATGGGTGCGTTGAGAGGGAAGATCGATGGTAAAAAGGCCAACGATCTTCTAGCGCAGGAGATCAAGAAGCTTATCGGGTGATCTCCAACACATCCAATCTTTCAAAGAATAGTGGAAGCTCTCCGTTTTTTTTCACATTGTAGACTGAAAGCAGAGATGATAGTAGTTCGTGATCCATCAATGAGGATGTGACAATGACGATCCTTCCGTTTTCAGTAAGATGTTGAGGTGCTTCCTCCAGAAGTTTAGGCAATGGTCCGAGACCGTTCGATCCGCCAGACCAAGACTTTTCAAGCATCCCCTCATCCTCAACAGGGAGATAGGGCAGGTTGAAGACAATGGTATCAAAATTTCCCTCGATGTTCTCAAAAAGATCTGATCTTTTCACATCAATCTGGACATTGTTATTTTCAGCATTCTTTTTTGTACACTCTACAGCTGATGGATTAATGTCCACAGCGGTGACCTCACCTCCGTTGATCGCGCAGTGTATCGATACGATACCGGAACCGCATCCGATCTCCAATACGCGTTCGCCCACAGAAATATTCAGCGATTCGATCAGAAGTATGCTGTCTTCCGAAGGAGGGTAAACGTCGTCTTTTTCCTCGATGTCGATGTCGGGTCTATATTTCATTTGGATGAGTACTCCTTTAAACCAAAAGTGACATTATGGTATTTATGAACCAGTTGGACGTACTTGCCATAGGTAGTCTAAAAAGGGCAGAGGACGGTTCAATTTTAGAAGCAAATTCTACTTCAACGCTGATCAAAGCGGATGGTCATTTGATAGTTGTCGATACGAGTACTGCTAAAATGAGACCTGCGATAAAAGCATCGTTCAAACAGATCGGTGTGTTCATGAAAGATATTGATATGGTGATTTTGACACACATGCATTCCGATCATACAGCAAATGTAGACATGTATCCAAATGCTGTTGTGTATGTCCATTCCGGAAGTTGTGACATTCCGTCAGGATATAATATTGTCAGTGATGATATGGAAATAGCAAAAGATGTCAGGTTGGTACATACTCCAGGACACACACTGGATTCTATGAGTGTGTTCGTTTGCGATGACGATATGAAATATGTCATTGCAGGGGACGCGATTCCGCTTAAGGACAATTACACAAAGATGGTGCCGCCTGCAGTGAATGTATCCGAAGAACTTTCTATCAAAAGTATTAAAACTATTACCAACTTCGCAGATGTGATCATCCCG
>JBAZDV010000163.1:0-3395 GCA_041654195.1 Candidatus Methanomethylophilaceae archaeon
GATTACCACCTCCGGTCCATTTCTTAATCAATGAATTGTATTCGTTGTTGGTTGCGGCCCTATATCCCATACCATCCAGTACCTCGTATATATGATCAGGAGAACGATGTCCGTTATCTATATCCAGTTCGTGCTGTGCTACACCGGCAAGGGACCTGTTTGGCGGAACGATCGAGGTTATCACATTCGCTCCCGCATTTAGTCTCGGTCCGAGTCCAGAGATGCCTTCTATATCCAAACTGGCAGGTATGAGTTTGTCAGGATTTGTAAGTCTCAGAACAGCCATTATCCTTAACTCGGATGATCTGTGCTGACGATCAAAAACCAACGGCACCCCGTTCTGCGGAATGAATGTCATCACCCTGACCTGTCTAAAGCTGGGATCTCTCATTGTCATGATCGAATCTACAATATCATCTATTGTTTCTCCGATACCTGTCATGATCCCTTCTTCTACCAACATACCTACTGAAGATGCTTGCTTCTTGAGGTCGAATCTTCTGTCGTAATCCTGGCCTATTCTGAGTCTGTAAAAAAGTTCACGATTATGCGTCTCCTGATAACATGCATACCAATCTGCCCCGGCAGCTTTGAGCAACGGAAGGGCATCATCGATTACAGCACCAGGAGATACCATTATCGGCAATTCGACTGCATTGTTGACAGCACTTACCAGATGCAACAGGCCCTCATATCCGTTTCTGTATGCAACGGGGTCCTCGCCCATCGTGAGATCTATCAGATTCACACCTGCATCCCTCAGGGCGGAGGATATCTCTACGGCCTCTTCCGCCGTTCTACGATATCTGTCTATTCTGTTAGATCTTCTATAATAACAAAAGTTACAATTGTTCTGACAGTGGGTCGAAAAATATACAAAACCGTAGGTAAAAACCTTATTTTTGAACACTTTTTCCGTCATTGATCTTGCAGCTTCGAATATCAGGTCCTCTGAGTCCTTGTCCTCACAGGACAGCAGGTATCTTATCTCTTCCCTTGACAGTGCTTCTCTGGAAAGTGCAGATTCCAAAATATTCTCCAAATACGGATCCAAATAAATCAGTCTCCTATATCTCAATCCTTGCACCGTTCAGATATGCAAGACTTCGACTCGATCTGCGGATATTATTATCGCCTCTTTTGACCATCAAAAGACGCTCAATACCGAAGCCTACCCCACACCATGGTTCATTGATCCCATGTGCCTTATCAAGTACATGTGGACCCACTGCGCCCGAGGCCACCTCAAGACCGCGTACCTCCACATCGATGGTCTCGATGTAAACATCAGATTTACAGACCTTCAATTCATATCCCATTTCCAAAAATTCCATGATCTTGGTTATGTATGATTTTAAACACAGCAGAGGTTCCTCGTCAGGACCCATTACAACAAGATTGAGCATTGTAAATTCCTCAAGATGTCTGGCACTATGTGATTCCTTTCTATAGCACGGACCTATCTCAAAAAATTTGATTGGCCCATTGATACACTTTCTCAGATTTTTCATGGATATGTACAGATTGGGTGCAAGCATGGGTCTCATACATCTCTTCTCATCAATGAAAAACACCTGTTCTCTGAGCGGATGTCCCTCTGTGATTGACATCTTATCCAATGCGTTTTTGGAGATTATCGTGGGGGTCTTGAATTCTATGAACCCAAGTTCAATGAGTTTACCTGCGAGCAAGAACTCTATGTTGGATAACTCATTTCTTCTCGGATGAGACCTGAACTCCTCTACATCGGACAGGTTATTTCTGTTTAGATCCGACATCATACAGGCGAAGGCTTTCTCCCTCTCGTCTACGGTCTCAAATCCTTCATCGATGTTATCGCAGCCGAATTCCCTCAATCTTTGTACTTGCGGATCTGTAAAATGTATATTCATTCTGATATCCCCATGAACAGACACAGCGAGAGAACCGGGAATTGAACCCGGCTACCACGGCTGTAGAGGCCTGGCGATCCCAGATCTTCCCCCATATATGTTTGTTCATTATTTGATAAATACACTAGACATTCATCTAATATTAATACTATTTTATGCTACTTTTCATCTTAAATAGTCACTAAATTTAGTCGAATGTCTAAATACAACCATAATAGACATAAAAATTTTAGTGTGAATTTTTGATGAATTACGACAAAAAACAAACTATGCATGCATGAACCATATGAAAGGGTGTAAAAGGTTTGATTAAATAGTTTCGGAGGAAAATGTTTGAAAACAGTTTCGGAGATGATAAAGCGTTTTTTCCAAACGCCTAACCCTTCATCGGAAGACCTGCCGCGATCAATGTCTTTACCGCATTGTCGTATACGCTGAGGTATTCTGCTGTAGGCTTAACCGTTTGAACGTCATAGCATTCCTGGAAACGCTTTCCGCCAGGAGCATTGTTATAATTCTTCTCATAGCTACTTACCAGCCTCTCAAGGATCTCATTGACGTCGCAAATCGACATTCCTGCCGTAGCTATCGCCGCTTCTCCCATGATCCTTGCTTCCATCCCTGTCGTCTTATCTTGGACAACCCCTTTCGCAGCAGCTGAACCGGAAAGCAGCTCCCTTCCGGACGCAGTGTCATTGATTGCCTGTGTCGCCGTCTCAATAAGACACATTTCAGTGCAAGGCCCGGCCAACGGATAGTACTGATTTGCGAGTAACAGATCTGTATTGGCATCTATCGCCGCTGCGGCATGTGCCGCAATCTGCAATGTCTCTCTCGAAGTTGTTATGCCCCACCTTATGTGAATGGGCCCATCCAGATGGAAATTACCACTGAACAGTGCAAATGAAGCAAGTGTGGTCGCTACATCGCATATTGCAGTTTCTTCGACTCCACCGCAATATCCTCCGAAGATCGGCATCTGCTCGATCATTATCGTATCACCGTTGGCGGTCCACCCTGCAAGCATATTCAGTCCGGTCATGTCCATCTTGAGTTCGTTCAACTGTGAGCATTCATGTGCATCGCACATCCTTTGACCCGCGTGAACCATATCTGACGAGAGACGTCCCGCTGCGGACAGCGGTGTCTCAGGTCCCTATATGGCCATATAAGGTCTTCCGGCCCTTACTCTGGCCTCTTTCACTGCCCTCAATTCTGCCATGGTAGCACGTATCTCATAGGGTGTATTCGTCGTCGCAGGATGACCTTCGATGGTGGACATCACACCGTTAACGAGCATATCCACTGTGGCTTCTTGTGCATAACTTTGCATGACCTGTATGAATACATCTTCTGAAATAGGCGAACCTGTGGGGCCTCCCTGTATCACTGGTTTGAAACTTGCATTTCCATGACGTGGCACAAAATGAACTGCATCCCTTCCTTCTCCCATGAGCAAACGCTTTGGGGTCTTCTTGATACCTTCCATAACCTCTTCCTCGG
>JBAZDV010000164.1:0-3394 GCA_041654195.1 Candidatus Methanomethylophilaceae archaeon
AGACTTCATTGCAGAATGCAAGAGGTTACAGAATATTGAACCTATGTATGTGAAGCATACCTGGATCGTTTTTGATTATGATGAAAGACCTGAATTTGATACAATAATAAGGAAGGCAAAGAAGGAAGGACTCTTGACTGGCTGGTCGAATCCATGTATCGAAGTATGGTTCTCCGCGTATTTCGGCGAGCTTTATCAGGATACTTCGTCAAAATGCTGTCAGAATAAGTTTGGGGACGATTTTAAAAAACACACTTCATGTGCCTACACGAAAGGAAATAAGAAGATTTACGAGCATCTCTCCGAAAATGGAGATGAGATGAAAGCAATTGAGCGTGCAGAAAGGAAATATCATGAGCATAGGAGTAATGGGATAACCAGCCCATCGAAGATGTGCCCATGTACAAGTCTCCATCTTCTCATCAAAGAGATCAGGGACATGTGCCCGCTGTCTGAGTAGAATCCCAATTACTAATCTATTACTAATATCTGTCAAATTAGTAATTGGACATCCCTTCCCCCTGACTACCCCAAAAAATTGGAACGACACCACCCCCAAATCCCTCCATATAAACCCATCTTTTTTGTGAAAAATCCGCAAAAACTTTACCGCTATCCTCCCCTCCGTCCAAGAATATAATCAGAGGTTGGACGGGGCCCCAACTGATCTCGGGACAAAAACCATGACAGCAGATTTCATTCAGACAGCAGTCTCGAAGTCCTCGAAGAGGACCTTCACCGCAGAGTTTACGAACGCCGCCGCGTATGATGAGGTCATTACAGAAATTACGGGCGAGACAAATCCCCTCGGCCTTGCCGAAGTGGAACTCGAAAAGCAGACCTACAAGACCTATGTCGGCTACTTCGACCCGAACACCAGCGAGATGAACGGCAAGGTCCAGGTCACAGCCTACACGCGGGCCGAATACGCCGCAGCGATCACCGCCCTCACCGGCAGTGCGAATCTCAAGACCGCATTCGGGAACGGCGGCACGGCCGAGACCTCCGAGATCGGCACCGACGCGACCTGGAACGTCCGGATCTCCGCAAAACTCGGGACCGACACGTTCCAGATCAGCTTCAACCGGGATTCGATGATCGTCTCCGGCTATGCCGACGACGCCACACTCGCCGCAGTCGAGACCTGGGCGGACACGAAGCCCGGCCTCTGCTGAGGGGAGGCGGAGATGCAGATCTCCCGCCGCCTTCGGAAGCTGATCCTTGTGTTCCTCGGGTTTCTCATTATGCTTTTTGGGAAGATGGTCGAGGGGGCGAGGTGAGCCGAGAGGACCGCCCTTAGCTGAGGCGGGTTGGCGACGAAGTCGACGACCTCAGCTGAGCAAGTCGCCAGACTTGCGATCAAATCTTTGATTTGCGAGCTTGCGATCGGGGTGAAGAAATTCACCCCGCGTTTTCTTTTTTTTCTTTGTCACTCTCGTCTTTGAGCGGGTCTATTTTCAGAAAAGATACTTGGTGATAAACGAGATTCGATGTTACGCTAAGACTAATGTAGAACCACAATAAATATATCAAATTTGTATGTGGCTCAACTCAATCAAGAAAAAAAGCGATCCTTCAAATAATACTGCCAGTCAGCCCCAAAATATAAATCGGGAATCTATTAAGCAGGCACAGGCCACTTCTCAATTTAACGAGGCAGTGAAAGAAATGAAGGAGATCTCCAAATCTTCTGGTGATTCTGCGGATAATATGGAAAAACTCACCATCATAATTGCAATTCTGACAGTGGCTTCTGTACTTATTTCAGTAATGAGTTTAACGATTACTTCAGCAAAGGTGGTTGCCCCCGCAGCTCCAGATGCCATGATCTATTTCGCTTGGGGAGTTAGTTTGTTCACGGGTTGCTTTTGTTTTTGGATCGTGCTTAGCATTCTTGAGCGAGGTAAGTATATCCCTAAAGATCCTCACTTGTCCCATATAAAACGCTACACAAAATATTGTTGCTCAAGATTTATAGCAACTATAGAAACAGATATCCTTCTTATAGTGGTTGGGATAACTTTTGGTCTCCTGTCATACACAACGTATGTTACTCAGGATTTTTCAGTGATTCAGAACAGTTGTATCTTTGGCATCTCACTTAGTGCTCTAGTTTCATTAACTATTGCTCTCTGGTGCATTAAGAAGGAGAATCACTATAGATTTCATGCCGTCAATTTTGCCGGAGTAATACCATTGATGATTATACTGTTCCTAAAGATCCCTTCTATCGAGACAATTTTGGTCCTGATTCTGCTGGTATACTGTATCGTTTTAGGTTTGGTTAGTCTAATCAATTTAATACGCAGGGTCAATTTGTTTGTTGTCAATAAATCCACACTTAAGTATTGGTATGAATATGAATCCGATAAATCTCATACCGGCATTCTTGTGGTCATAGATCCGCACCGTTTTGGAGATCTTGCCGATGATGGTGTCAAACATCTGGCACGACACTATATGAATGATCTCAAACAGTCATATCGTGTGTATTTCTGCTTTAAAAAAGAGCATGTGATGAATATTTTAGCAAAAGATACGGTGAATGATATCTTATTATTAGAATATCCAGCAGAGAATTTCGTCACACGTCTGGTAAAACGCATATGGAGATGTATTATGATGATGTTTGATGGTTGTTGTCAAAACCACAATAATTGTGGAAATCTCATATATTCAGAAATGGATTACATAAATTCCGGATTAGCTGATTCCAAATTTCATGGAAAAACATTTGATCAAATTCTCTATTCCAAGAATAAAGTTAAATCTCTCATTCATGATTGGAAAAATGAACAGGATTCTTTGGAAGACTGAATCTCATCCCCGCAGAAATTATTTTTTCTGCAGATAGAATTGTACAAGACGGAAAACCTATTTTCAATCCAAAACCTTAGGATATTTCCACCGCGGGCCGCTCCACGCCGAAGTCGCGGCCCCGCACCCCGAAATTCAAAAAAGAGATCTGGGATATAAGAAAACCCGCGACGCGGGTTTTCCAGCATTTTTCGTTTCGCCGTCCCGGCCACGCGGAGCCGATAAGGCGGAGCGTAGGGACGCGACCGGAGGTCAAGAGGGCGGAACTGGAAAAATGCGATTCGCGTTTATTCGCGATTATTCGCGGTGGGATTTCTCATAGTTCCAAAGAATTTCGTACATGAATCCATAGTACGCTATCCAGAAAAAAGAGAATGCTTTCTCCTGAACCCACAACCCTAGGATTCCCCGCCAGATCGCAAATCATAGATTTGCTCAGCTAAGGCCACCCCTTCGGGGCAGCCCGCAACTCAAAAAGATGTGATTATCTGGAGTGACGTGCAATATACATACATTATGACGCTCGGCACGGATATTGCACAAAAACTCTCCGAAGTAGTAGACACCGACATCAGGA
>JBAZDV010000165.1:0-3393 GCA_041654195.1 Candidatus Methanomethylophilaceae archaeon
CGGATACGGTAAGATCTCTGTCGTGGACGATTATCGTAAGACACATCGTGGAAGCAAAGGTGTCATTACCATCAAGACGACAGAAAGGAACGGTAAGGTCATCGGTGTAAGAAAGGTGGCAGCTTCAGACGAACTGATGGTCACCAGTAAACAGGGAAAGATGATCCGTATCCGTGTCACGGATATTCGTGTCACTGGGCGTAATGCCGCAGGCGTAAGGTTGATGGACATGCGCAATGACGATAAAATAACTGCGTTGCAGCCTATTGCGAACGAAGAAGAAGTGGAAAATGCCAAAGTAACGGACGAAATCATCGATGAGAACGTAACTTACAATGGAGAACCAGAGGATGAAGGATCTGACGAAACGCATGAGTCCGAGTAAGATCGGTCTTGTGGCAATCGTGCTGACGGCGGCGGTATTCGCCGCCTCAGCATACTTAACCTATGCATACGGACAAGATGTTTCGGATTCAGTGGGAATGATCATTTCCATTGCGGTCATGATATTGACAGCCACACTCATTCTAATACTGGCTTGGACTTTAGGAAGGCACGAAAAGATCGAAAAAAGATCAAACGATGTCGTGTTCCTGAGGATGGTCCGTGGTCCCAGATGTACGCCCAAAGAGGAGCCTTCAGAGGCGGATCTATATATAAGTAACAAGAATTTGAAGGATTGGTCAAACCAGTAAACTTTATAACACGGGCGCACATAAGGGGAATTCACGCCGTGGTAACTCAGTTGGGAGAGTGCAAGACTGAAGATCTTGAAGTCGCTGGTTCGAGCCCGGCTCACGGCACCATACCTTCTCCCTAGTGTTCAAATACGCAGTTGCGGATAGCGAAGCAATGGCGAACATGGACAAGACCCTTGTCGACGTCAGTGGTGCGGATCTGACATTATCTGAAATACTAAGACTAGTGGAACAGATACAATCCGATAATCCGGACATGGACGTTTTTCTTGATGGGGATCGCCAGGCTATAATGGGGCGCCCGCATGTTGTGCAAAGTGCCTTGGAGAGATAATAATGGGTCGCGGAAGGATAACAATAGGGTTGTACAATTCTTATGATCCCTTGAAGTTCAGGGAGCCGCACAGACGTGTTCTCGCAAGAGTAGGCGGACTTGCGATGTCGTTCAATATGAATTTGGCACTTTTTGGTTTTCCGTTTCCTCAAGACATAACACAGCCCAAAGAATTAGCGGAATGGGTTGCCGGAACGACGAGTATCGGTTCTCACGGAGATTATTTTATGGAGCTTGCCGAAAGGGGAAGATTCTCCAGTTTTCCATATCCTGCAAAGGGATTTCCCCCACAGTTAGGCGAAGCAATACTGACAACAAGTAAACCAAATGCAAAATTGTCAATCACGTTAAGACAGACAGCAGAGATGGTCGAACACGGTCAAAGCATCCTTTTGGTGTTCGGATTGGGTCCGCACGGAGTCCCGAAGGAAGCTGCGTCAATCCCAAGACACAATCTGGATATCACAGATGGAAAGTACTCCTTAGAGACCTGTACGGCATTGGGTGCTGTGACAGGTGCATTGCATGCAATACTTGATCAGTAAGTTTCGTAGAGAATGTTCTCGGGGGCGTACAATACGCCTTTTCCCTTAACTACACGACCGACAACGTAAGCATTCTTGTACTCTTTGGCGATTGCCTCTGCGTCGTTTGCAGGCGCGATTATGTCAAGGCCCATGCTCATGTTCAATGTCTGGTAGATCTCACGGTCAGTGATTCCACCCAATTCTTGGATCTTTTCGAAGATCGGAGCAGGTTTCAATGGATCATCAATCACATACTGGAGGCCCGATTTCATGCGCAGAAGGTTTCTCAGTCCACCACCGGTAATGTCGACAAGACCGTGTACCTTATGTTTGTCAATGATGTCCAAGACTTCCTTGACATAGATCTCTGTAGGTGTCAAAAGTTCCATCCCGACTGTTTTCGGAAGGCCCGAAATTCTATCTGTAAGGCTGTAACCAGTAGCTTCGAACACCTTCCTAGCCAATGTGAGACCGTTAGAGTGGATACCGGATGATTGCAATGTAACGATAAGGTCTCCATCCTGACATTCTTGGCCAGAAATTACTTTGTTCTTTGCAACATAACCCAAACACGTTCCCGAGAGATCTACGCCCTTTATTATTTCCGGAAGAACAGCGATTTCTCCGCCGACGATCTCCATATTTGATAGTTCTGCACCCTTCTGCAATCCCTTTCCTATGTTTTCCGTAATTTCATCCATCGGTTTGTCAATTGCGACATAATCTACGAAAGACATCGGTTCTGCACCGACGCAAATGGTATCATTTACATTCATTGCAATGCAGTCGATACCTATGGTGTCCCAAATACCCAATTCTTCTGCGACAAGTATCTTTGTTCCGACACCGTCAGTAGCCATTGTCAAATAGACATCTCCAAAATCGATGAGGCTGGCAAACAATCCTTTCATGTTTGTCATTTGTCCTCTTCCTGTTCTTCTGAACTTAAGTTCTTTGACCAGGGCCTCGATAGCACTCGATTTTCTGTCGATGTTCACGCCTGCTTTGGCATAGGTCCATCCGTCCGACATTATAAACCTCAATTCTTGTAATGCGGTATCTAGTTTATATCTTATTATTAAAAAGCGATTTTTTTTGAGGAATGTAAAAAAATATTTTCTTTTTTTCCAAAGCTGTTAAATCCCTAACGTTCATAAGCAGTGCTATGCACGAGCGTTGGCTTATTGAAAGGCAGCAAGAGCATTATTATAAGCTAGCTAAGAAGCTGAATTATCGTTCTAGGGCATCATTCAAACTTATGCAGATCGATGATAGATTCAGTATATTCAAAGAAGGCGATTCAGTAGTAGATCTGGGTGCATCACCGGGAGGATGGTTGCAGGTTGCCAAGGAGCGTGTCGGTGAAAACGGTACAGTGATCGGTGTGGATCTGAGACCGATCAGGCGTTTGGATGGTGTTACCACTATTTTAGGGGACATCACCGAAGATAATACGATGATCAAACTACAGGAACTATTTGGTGGAAAGGCCGATGTGATCCTTTCAGATATGGCTCCGAACATCGGAGGGCATTATTCGACAGATCATGCCAGGTCGATAGATCTTTGTCATTATGCACTAAATGTCTGTGACAGGATGTTAAAGAAGCGCGGAAAATTAGTGATGAAGGTATTCATGGGAGACATGATCCAAGATCTGAAAAAAGAAGTGGAGAAACGTTTCCAAAGTGTAAGGATACATTCACCGGATGCATCACGTCCAACTTCATCAGAGGTGTACATCATCGCAAAGGGATTCTATGCTGACAAGACCATTAAACTAAGAGCAATGGAACACGAAGATAAAATAAAGGAATTCACCGTCAAAGGTGAC
>JBAZDV010000166.1:0-3374 GCA_041654195.1 Candidatus Methanomethylophilaceae archaeon
TCATAAAAGTCAGCACTATTGCTGTTCTTTTATTTCCGCTTTTTTGACCTCATCTGTGGTCGGGTTAAATGCTTTTTTGTAAAGTTCACAATGTTTGTTCAAGCAAGTATAAAAGTATTTACCTGACGTCTTATCTTGATGGTCTAAATATAATTCGCTACTGCATTTCGGGCAATTCATCTTCTTCTCCTATTACCTGTGGCATTAACTTACGTTTCTCAACAATGTCCAAAAGGTCTGCTTTTGGCACGTTGCCTGTTTCGTCGCACAGTTCAACCCATTCTTCAAATGTGATTTTGTCCATTTCAAGAAGTTTGTTGATTTCTTCCTGCCTGCCCTCTCTTGTTCTTGCGTTCTGCAAGTTTGCGTCAACTCTTATCTCCATGTTGCCTCTGCTGTCTATCTCGCCATATATGCACCAAAGTTCGTACATTATGGTCGCAAAGTCCTCTATTGCCTGTTTGTATTTTTCTACATTCTCTCTTAATGCTAATGTAGTCTGCTCTCTTACCGCTTCAACTGCACTCGCCGCTACTCTTGCCAAATCGGATATTCCTGTTACGGCGTCATTCGCACCTGCTAACTCTTTTGTGGTTTGCAGTAGTTGGTTTGAAAGATATTGTGCGTCATTACTCATACTTGCGGGGTGCATATATTGGATATATTCAGAAATGCCCTGTTGACCGAACCCTGTAACGGCTATCTTTCCGCCAACTGCGTCAAGGTCGTCTGGGTTTGATACCGCATTTTCGTCATACGCTATCTTGGGGTATGCGTAAAGTTTTACCACTTCTGTCTGCCTTGCCGCTGTTTTGTTGAGTTCTATCTGGTTAGGCATTAACTGCAATACTTCTGAAACGCCTCTTGCTGAATGTGGTTTATCTTTCCAGACAAGACTGACTATCGGATAGAATGTCATACTGCCCAACACCCTGCCTTTGTGCGTGATGTTCATTGGCGTTAAGGGGTCATATATCAAGTCTTTGGTTGCCTTACCCATATACAAAATGCCATTCTTCTTCGTCATATATGTTATGGATATGCACTTGTCAGCACCCTCCTCAATGTCCTCGCCTAAAAGGAAATCGTTGTCTTTGTCGGGGTTTATGTCAGATACTAAATATTCGGGAATACCATTTTCACGTGCCTTGGCTTTTATCGCCTCAACATCTTTTCTTTCTCGGATTATTACATATCTCTGTTTCTGTATGTCAGTCGTTCTTTCGTCTGCGAACAAAACGCTTGTATTAGAAACTATCTGGCAATCTTTCATATTGGGTTTGAGGTACATATAAGCGTCGCCCTGTATCGCCGAATGTTTCAATAGTTTCCAAAACTTGCTGTCCATTTTGCTTTTTTCCCACTCATCTTCAAACTTTTTGTCAAGTTCTGCGTCATCAAAGTAGGGCGTCATTTTGTTCTGGGCTATATTGCTGATTTTGAATAGGACAGTTTGCTCTATAAAGTTGAATACTGGAAAGTTCTTATTATGCAATTTCTTCCATTGGTCGCCTAAATACATATCCCAATATGTATTTGTTTTGGAAATCAGGTTCTGTTCCTGTATGAAACTCTCTGACTTTTGATAGTCAGACCAAAGTTCGTTAATCTCTATCGTTTCTTTGTTCTTCATTTTACACTCCCATAGGGTCGAAATCGTCTATTGCTTTCATACGTTTTGCAAAGTCGCTTTGCTTTTGCTTCTGTTGTTTTTTCCGTTTTTTCGGCTTAATTACTGGCTCTTTGCCATAAGCAGACCCTAATATAAATGCTTTGTATAGGGATATTGGGTAAAGCAATATAAGAATTATAAGTGCTATTTCAGACAACATAACTTTTACTCCCTCTCTCAAAGTGTGTTTTTCGTTCTCGTATCGGGAACAGATATTGTTTGGTTGGTGCTTTTATATCTTTGTTCGATACAAAGTAAAGTCGGTACAATGCTTGGCTCATACTGTCTACTGCGTCGTCGTATCTACCTTTGGGGAATGACGCACACTCGTCTATGAACCCATTTACCCAACCTTTTCTTGGTAAGTAAACGTTCCCCGCCTCTATTAAGAATGATATGGCATTTACTCTACTCTCTTTACCACCTAATGGGTTGACGGCAATTATGCCCGATAACTCCATTCGTAAAATGGATATTACCGCCGCACCGTTCGCCTTGTCCTCTATGAGTATTTCACTTAATCTGTGTTGTGCCGCTACCGCCCTTATCGTTAGCACCGTATCGGGAAATGACAAGTTTTCCTCTATCAAGTCTACAAGATAGAAGTTGTTGTCTTTCTTGCCCCATACCTCTATGGCTACTCGGTCTGCGTCTGATGTCCCTTTGAACGCACAGTCTACACTCATTATCAGTTTGTCAAATGTGGGTGCAAAGTCGTATCTCTGCCACCATTCACGCTTGATTATGTTACCCTCTGCGTTTGTCGGGTGTCCTTGATATAGGGCGTTCCACGCACGAACACCTGCTTCGCCGTTCTCGTCTGCGTGTCCTGATAACATTCCACGCTTGAACGGTACTAACCAGTCGTTGCCTTTGCCTATCTCTGGACAAATGGCGTCGCCGACTTTACGCCCCAAAGGGTCGTTTTCCTCTGCCTCGCAAGGTATGTTCAGAACGGTTGCAAACTCGTCTGTCGCAAGTCTGCCCGCTAAGTCATCTTCATGCCACCTTGTCATTATTAAAATGACTTTCCCGCCTTTCCACACCCTTGAACGGAATGTGGAAAACCATAAGTCCCATAGTTTATCACGCTTAGTCTTGCTGTCTGCGTCGCTACTGGATTTTATCGGGTCGTCTATTACTAACAAGTTCGCTTTGTTTCCTGTCGCCTGCCCATCTATGCCGTTGCTTATCATTCGCCCTATCTTGTTGTCAAGTTCCCACTCGGAAGCACTCTTGCTCTCCGCCGACAACCCACAACCAAAGATGTGTCCATGCTCAACTATCTTCTCTTTGTTCCTACGACCAAACCTTTTCGCTAAGTCGCCACTGTAACTTAACTCTATTACAGTGTCTTTCGGGTTTCGCATTAAGTAATAACTCGGCAAAGTTTCCGTTACCGTTAAACTCTTTCCAGTCTGTGGCGGACAACTTAATATCAATATGTCATACGGATTGCCTGTTTCTGTTTCTATGAACTCTTGAACCGTCTTACACAAAAAACTGTGGTACGGCGTGGGCTTCCAGTCGCCCCTATGAACGTAATAACAATACGCTCTATACTCTGTCTGTATTAGTTTTTTATATGCGTCTTGCTCATTCATATCTCTCTCCACTCTATCACTATATACTGTAAAACTATGGGATTAATACCAAATTGTTTCCACCACCCTTTTATTTCGGCGGGGGGCTTTTGGGGGTT
>JBAZDV010000167.1:0-3351 GCA_041654195.1 Candidatus Methanomethylophilaceae archaeon
AAGAGTCGTTTAGACCCGAAGAAGCATTTAATGTATTCTATCGGCGGCGTACCCTGCATTAATGCTAACCTGTGGGACGGGCATAAGGATAAGTTTGAGAATATTGAATTGACCACCACCACCGCCCAATCTTGGAAGGTTTCTAAGGAAGTGTTTGATGAAAACAAGCTGGTCTTTGATGTCGGTTACGGGCGACAATACTATATTCATAAGGAATTGTGGCAAGTAATAGAGAAGCAGTCTAGGTTACCACTTGACAAATAAAATTAGGAGAGTATAATGACTGTGTAATTAACAAACTAGTAAAATGACTAAGACCACCGCCCCTAAAAAGGGCAATATAAAAGACCCTCGCTTTGCTTTAAAGAAACTGCTAGAGGCAGTTAATTCCGATGTCGCAAAGCTCTCTGGTTTAGAGAACTTAGATGTTTTCTTTGATGAAGAACAACACCTCTATATAGACAAACGAACTGGCGAACCTTACGCAGGTGTGTCTGAAATTATTAAAGGCAAAGACAAGGGCTTTATGGCAAACTGGGCTGCCCTTGAAACTGCTCGTTATCTTGGTTGGGAAGATGAGGACAGGACTACCGAAATCACCACGGGTAAATGGACTTACAAGCAATGGCAAGATTTACTTTATCAAGCCAAATCTAACCACCGCCAAAAATCCAAAGAAGCCCAGGAAAGCGGAACCATCGCCCACGCTTGGATAAATGAATCAATCAAAGCAGAAATGAACGGCGGTGATATGCCAGATATTCCAAAAGATAATGAAGAATCTCTAAATGCTATCAATGCCTACCTGAAATGGCGGAAAGCCCACGAGGTTTATTGGCACGCCACCGAACTAACCATTGCTTCAATGCTCCACCGCTATGCTGGGACCTTAGATGCTTTAGCCACCGTCGATGGTAAATTAACTTTAGTGGACTTTAAAACCTCCAAGGCAATCTACCCAGAAGTCTGGCTACAGATTGCCGCCTATAAACTAGCTCTAGAAGAGATACAAGTTTTCCCGCAACAAGAGATGATTTTAAGACTACCGAAAGACGGAACGCCGGCGGAGGTAAAGTTTATGCCGATGCCTTATGACCTATGCCGAAGAACATTTCTTGCGCTTAGGGAGGTCCGTAGGTTCGACAGCTATGTTAATAGTAGAAAACAATGAACGACGAGATAGCTTTATACAACATCAGCCAGAAGGTCATCCAAGCCAAGCAAGACCTTACACGGAACTACCTTGTCCTTGGCGGACTACTCTCCGAGGTCAGAGAAAACGAACTCTGGGCTCACGATGACTATACTTCATTTGAAGCCTACCTAGCTGACCCTGATATATGTATGAGTATCTCCACCGCCTCGCGGATGATAAATACCTTTGAGGTCTTCATAAAACACTACGAGATAGGCGTGGAAGAGATGCAGAAAATAGACTACTCTAAAGTTACCGAGATACTGCCTGTGGTTAAAAGAAAGACCATGACCCGCCCCGAAGTGATAAACCTACTAAGCGAAATCCGAGATATGACTGTCCGAGATATACGGATACACCGCAAGGAGGTCGACGGTATCCGCGCCGATGAGTGTGAACACGACTGGGTAGAAAGAAAACACTGGACTTGCAGCCGTTGTGGCGTGCGAGTATGGACCAACCCAGGGGACTGAGTAGCGGCTCTTTACATAATCTTATAATGTGCTAGGATTAACTGTCCTACTAGGATACAATTCATGCTCTCGCCCTTCCTAGTAGGTCGGCGAGAGCTTTTATATCTACTGATGAAAATTAGCGAGGAGTGGTTGGTAAAACAATACACCGAGAGGAAGAGGCCCATCCATGAAATAGCGTGCATGGCTAGATGTAGCAAGACTACTGTGTGTAATTTATTGCAAAGATACGCCATTCCTAGTAGGGGAAAACCATATCCCACGTGGTTACACACACCAGCTATGCGAGAGAGGGTGGCAAGGGCCAATAGAGATAGGGTGGCTGGAGCAAGGGATAGATTGAGTATAAAGAAAAAGGTTCTTGCTGACGGTGATACAATTGGTTGCCAAACTCGATATACGTGCGCAGAGTGTGGCACTCATTTTGTCTGCACCGTTATTAGCCGCCGCAAATATTGTTCTCGCAGATGCTATTTGGCGGCGGTGGGCAGGGGGAAAGCACAGAGGGAGGCCCTCGGGCATGAGTATGCGAAGAATAGGTTCCGTTGTAACCCCGAGTCTTATGCCAAGAAGAAAATAGCCGACAGGAAGTGGGAGTTGAGAAATATGGACAAGGTTAGGGCTAGGAAAAGGCGACACATGGCAAAGAAGCGAGCCACTCTCCACGGGAGAATAGAGCAAAACATGTCGCATTCCATCAACTCTGCGCTACGCGGCAATAGTGTTGGAACGAGTTGGCAAGAAAAAGTCGGTTATGGTACAAAGCAGCTGAGGGCACATATCGAAGGTCAATTTGAGGATTGGATGACATGGGACAATTGGGGGCGCGCTAGCAAACAGAGAAAGACATGGCACATCGACCATATAATTCCGAAAAGCTTGTTTTCTTACACCACACACCAAGACCCAGAATTCCAGGCATGTTGGGGATTAGATAATCTGCGGCCGCTAGAAAGCTCATCTAATCTTGTTAAATCCGATAAGGTAGACACTCGCGGGCTGTTAGAATACCTGATGGCCACTTGCAACAAATGTAATACTCGGGTCTGGACTGACCCATTTAAAAATAAATAATTATGAACAGAGAACAATTACTAGACGACTTAGCCCAAACATTCAAGCAAGGCATTGAAATCGTAGAAAAGAAAAACCAAGATTACGCCCTGGAAGACGATGCATTTTACAACTTCAGGTCATCAAGCGTCATCGGACTACCGCCAGAGAAAGCTATCCTCGTGAGAATACTAGACAAACTAGCCCGTATCTCTAACTTGATTGACAAAGAGGCGGCGGTGAAAGACGAAAGCATAGACGATACCCTCATAGACACCATAAACTACTTAGCAATACTTAAAGCATATTTAAAACAAAAATGAAAACAAAACAATTCTACGGTCTAGACTTCAAAGTCTATACCGACACAAAAATCGAGGGCGACTTCATAAAGCCCAATGAAAGGGTTTACTTCGAGAACGATATAGAAATTACAGGTCATCTTAAAGTAAAATGTCTAAAAACTGCCGGTTCAATCTATGTCCATAAGAGCTACAAAGTATCAGAATGGGAAGAGATTGGCGGGTCTCAAGAGATTGGCGGGTATCAAGAGATTGGCTGGTCTCAAAAGATTGGCGGGTCTCAAGAGATTGGCGGGTCTCAAGAGATTGGCGGGTATCAAGAGATTGG
>JBAZDV010000168.1:0-3339 GCA_041654195.1 Candidatus Methanomethylophilaceae archaeon
CATGTAGCTAAGATTCTGATTCGTGATCATATGGACTATGTACATCGTGCCGCGATCACAATGCGCGATGAGGCAAAATGGATGTACAGTCAGCTCAAGGAAATCGGTTTCCCGGTGACCACACCTACTGATTCATTTTTTTTCTTTAACTCATTGCGTTCGTTGAATGTAAACGGTGCAACATTTGTAGATCGTATGCTGGACAATAAGATAATGGTCAGAGATTGTGCATCATTCGGAAGGCCATTTGATTGGTATGTGAGATTCTGTGTCAAGGATCGTGAAAGGAATATGGCATTCATTCAAGCTGCTCATGATTCATTAAGATCACTCGGATGGTGATTTTTTGGAACTTTGGGTCGATGCAATACTGATAATTCTTTTAGCGTTGTTATTCGACTTTGTTATAGGTGAGGTTCCTAACAAAATCCATCCATTGAGATGGATGGGTAATATCCTGTCATGGTTGGACAGACACATTAAACGTGGTAATCCGAGAGTTACTAAGTTCAAAGGATTCCTTTCATACATGTTAGTTTTCCTTTTGTTTGGATCTGTTGCGTTTCTTATTATTTCTGCCGTGCATCATTACCTGGGTGAGGTGGCATGGATCATTGTTACAGCGTTATTGTTCAAGATAACGTTTGCTGTGTTCTCATTCAGAAGACACTGTAAGCCAATACAAACGGATCTCAAGAATGGTGATCTTGAAGCGGCAGCAAAAAAGACCCAGATGATAGTAAGCAGAAATACGAAAGGTATGGATTTGAAACATATCACATCATCGTGTACTGAGACCATATCCGAGAATTATGTAGACAGTGTCGTTTCGCCAATAACATATTTCGGAATATTCGGAATGATGGGCGGAATAATGTTTCGTTGTGCGAATCTGATGGATGCGATGTGGGGATATCGTAATGAGAAATATGGCGATCTTGGATTCTTTCCAGCTAAATTCGATGATGTTCTAGGTTATATAACGGCCAGGGTCTCGCCGGTGTTCATTACGATCGGTGCTTTTTTGTTGCGTATGAATTACAAGGCAGTAATCCCTGCGGCAAGAAATGAACATGGAAAGACACCCTCACCCAATAGCGGATGGCCAATGACCGCATTTGCGGCAGCACTTGGCATTAGTATGGAAAAGGCAAATGTCTACGTGATGGGTGAAGGAGAACTGCCAACGATAGAGGATGTTACTAGATGTTACAGATTACTAGAGCTTTCGTCTATTCTTTTTTTGTTGATAATTACACTTCCTTTATATGCGATATTGGGAATATACATCCAAGTTGGCATTGAAGAATTATTTATTGATCTTTTTGAGATGATTTGATGGGCCCTGAAACAGTGAGTATGAAGATCGAAACTGCAGGAGACTTTCCTGTGGCTGTCATTCGTTTTGGGAAGAAGATGGAATCTATGAGTTCTGCTGTTTTCAATGGAGGCTTTTCGACCACTGAGGCCATCGTAATAATAGAAGTGCCCAAGGATTATAATTGTGAGGCTCCTGAAAAGGACATCAGGTTTGTAATGGATTCATTGGAATTACCTTCCGATACCATAGGATTCATGACGGCTGCTGAGATAGAGTATGTACTCACCTCGGTTGAAACATCGTATAAAGGTGTTGATACAAGTGCAATTGTTACTGCAGGATTGAGTAATCAGGTCATTGCAGGTGATGAGCTAAAAGACTGGGCACATAAGCATGAAGTTTCAAAGAAAAGGGCAACTGCTTTGAAGTATGCGGGGACCATAAATGTAATTGGGGTCTCTCCTGTTCCTTTAACCGATGCTGCCAAGGTAAATGCGATCATTGCAATGACCGAGGCAAAGACAGCAGCATTGAACGACCTTGGTTATGCAGAGACTGGAACAACATCAGATGCAATCGCTATAGTTTCACCTTCAGGGAAAGATCGTGAGACATATGCTGGTACAGGATTGCCACTTGGTATTTCTTTGGCAAGGTCCGTCAGATCAGCAGTTCGAAAGGCATTGATCAAAAGAGGAGATTTTCCAGAGGACATGACCGACGATGAAAAATCTGTATTGAAGGGGATGTATGTATGACCGACCATGGTAATGAGGCAGCAGAGGTTGATGAGTCCGAGGGACAGTCAGAGGAACCTTCAACAAAAGGGGGGCGTGTCGGTCTTTGCTCTGCTCTCAAAGGATTGTTCTCTTTCTTTACAATGGTGCCGATCAATATTACCCAAAAGAACATCGATGATATGGACAGGAATTTCTGGTTAGTTCCGATCATCGGTGCCTTTTTTGGATTGGTAGCTGTATTGGTTTATTCGGTCTTCGGATATTACGTTTCATTGGCCGTCGGTGCCATATTAGCATTGTTTGCGATTCAGATACTGAATCGTTTCTTGCATTTGGATGGAATGATCGACGTGGGTGATGGTTTGACAGTTGCAGGTCAAAGAGAAGACCACATTCGTGCGTTAAAAGACACGTTGATAGGTGCAGGAGGCATGGTAACAGGCCTTCTGATGGTATTGCTAACATGGACAGAATATCAAACTTTGGGAGTGTATAATTTCATGTTCTTTGGGCTTGCAGCAGAGATCCTGGCGAGGAATGCGCAAGTCTCTGTAGCAGCATTCGGTACCGCAGGTAATGGAATGGCCGGTAATTCCGTCAGAAACACGGGAAATTCATCTTTGGTAAAGTCTTCGATCCTTTCCGCAATATTGATAATAATTCTTTGCGGTCTTATGAGTGTATTGATGAATGTGTTGTTGGGCAGATATGCAACGCCTGCAATGTGGGGTATTGTGATAGCATCTATATTCCTCTCGATAGTTTGTGGATACGTGATGGCAAAAGTTGCTGAGAAGAATTTTGGAATGGTGAATGGAGATGTGTTAGGTGCTACCAATGAAACATCCCGTGCTGTTCTGTTACTTTTTATGATAGTTTTGATTGTAATAACGACAATGAGGTGAATGGATGGAAGCTTTGGTGATGGCAGGAGGAAAGGGTACGCGCATGGGTAAATGTGGTCTCGAGAAACCATTGCAGGTCATCGGAGTGAAACATACAGTTATGAGGGTGGTCGAAGCCTTGTCCGGTTCCAAGAATATTGACAGGGTATTGGTTTCTGTGAGTTCGAACACACCCGGTACAGAAAGATATCTGAAGAATTGGAGTGTGGAGACCATCAGGACCTCAGGAGAAGGGTATGTTGAGGATCTTCATGCAGCATTGAGCACAATGAGCGGTAAGTATGTGATATCATCGCCTTCTGATCTTCCGTTGCTCAGAACATATACAATTGATGCTTTCATTGATTTCTTCAATAAGAAAAAAGCAGATTCT
>JBAZDV010000169.1:0-3335 GCA_041654195.1 Candidatus Methanomethylophilaceae archaeon
TCTCAAACCTCAACTTCTTATTTTTTTCCCTCAAAGTCTGGATTTCAGAGTTCAGCCATTCTACCTCCCTTCTCAAATCTTCGGTTGTGCCAGCTCCGAGCATTCCGCTCAGACAGTATCCAGCCGCAAATGCAAGCCAGATTAGACCGATTGCAAGAATTAGATTCATTCGATCACCTCCATAAGCTCCTTCTTCAATTCTGGATTCTCGTAGATGTTGCCTATAACCGTTAGTGATTTATAGTCAGCAAGAACATAAGGTATGTCGCCGTAGTAACCTACTTGGAAAGCTCCATCTCTCCAATGCACCAGTGAAGCTCCACCACCGTCTGGAATAATCACGTCGCCCTCGTAAATCTCTTTGTCATTGATGTCTTTAAGCCCTGTTGATTGCATTAGAACAAACTCATAAGGTAAAAACGGCTCCTCCCACAAGTCACCATATTTGTGCGGATTTTCTTGGTCATAGACAAAAATTTCCTCTACATCAAATGAGTCTTGGTAAAAACTGATTCCCACTACCGACACCATTTTCTTTTCTCTCTTCAACCACGCCCTAAACTTTGGTGTCATTCCTTCACCTCCCTTCCCTTGCTCGCTTCTGAACTGAAGCCTTCCGGGTATCTCTTCTCCAGCTTCTCGATGTTGTATTGTGCAATCTCCTGAAGGTCGAGATTGAACAGAGAAGCCACTGCCGAGACATACCAGAGAATGTCTCCGAGTTCACTCTTGAGTCTCTCTGAATCAACCTCGTGGCCGTGGAAGAAGAACTTTTTCAAGAGATCCACGACCTCTCCGACTTCACCGACAAGGCCGAATACGTAGTTGTTGAGCTGATCTTTAGTCTCAAGAGCCGTGTTCATTGTCCGCTTTGACTTCTCCTGATATATGAGAAAGCTCAGGTTCAGGGTTTTCATGAGTTCAATATACATCTCGTGCTCAACATCCAGGCCATGCTTCCAGAAGTCAATAGCTGTGAAGAGGTCTTCTATTTGTGTATCCGTAAGAAGATAGCCTCTTTCAAAAGCGGTACGCGCGCCTTCAACTACATTTGGATCAAAGTGTTGAATCTTCTCGTTCATTCGCTCCCCTCCTTCAAAATCATCATGCCGTTGGCTTCGTAGGCTTCTTTGAGTCTCTGGTTTTCTTCTTGGAGCCTTCGGATTTCAGCTTCTAGCTTGTTGTTTTCGTCTTCTTGCACTCCGAGCAGCTTAATGGTTTGCTTGTACAAGTCGTCATATCTCTTTCTCTCGTGCCTAACGGTTGAGTAATACAGCAGAGACCAAGCCGCGGTCAAACATACTGTCAAGATGAATGTGAACATTTCTCGGCCTCCTCAAGCAGTTCTGGATTTTCATAGATGTTGCCGAGAATTTGCAGGTGGTCTGCTTCTTCTAGCATTTCGAGGTTGTGGGCAAAAGAATTAACTACCATTTTTGCGGTAGTTGTATAAATGCTATTTCCTCTCTCATCAAACTGCCAGAAAACAACTTCGCCCTTGTAACTCTTATCTCCTTTGTGCCTCTCCCCACAAAAAAGAACATCCCCCTCATAAATCTCTTCTCCGTTGCAGTCTTTAAGCCCTGTTGACTGCATGAGAATTGCTTGCTCTGGCGAGTGCGTATGCCTAAAATCTTCTGGCTCTCCATCTTCTGGATTTGTAAATATCTCAGCCACGCCTTTTTCATTGAACGCTAGAAATTCCACGCTTCTCATAACTTGATAGTCTTTTACCCACGCCCTAAACTTTGGTATCATTCTCCACCTCCCTAATCAATCCTTTCGCAAGCACCCTCACCCATCGGCCTTCGATTCGCTTCAAGATGACGGCTGGTTTGTATGTTGTCATCTCATCACTCCTTTCATGTGCCTCTCGATCAATTCCTTCGCTTCCTCAAGCTCCCAGAGGTTGTTCTTCCTTGCCTGATGAGCTGCTCTCAAAAGTTCATTGACATTCACACTCTCGCTCGAAACTATGAACGCTTCACCTCCGAAGTGTCTATGAGGCACGCCGTTCATCTCGATCCATCCGACGTGGCCTTCATCGTCGAGCTTAGTGACGACACCGAGCCGATACTTGCCGGTTTCTTCTCCTATGTTCGGGTACTTCATGGAGGCGACGGGGATCAAGGCGATGTCGCCGAGGTTAGGTGTCATATTCGTTCTTCTCCTCTTCGAAACTCGTCAAGTTTCCGCCTCAATTGAATTCTCTTTACGAACAGCGATCGTCTCTCAGATTCTTCTTTAACTTGCGGCAAGAGACGATCTATTTCGCTCATCTCATTTTCAATTTGCCTTTTCTTCTCGTATATCTCCGTTGTATTAAGAATCCTTTCGGCACTTTCAAAGTCCAAACTCATTGAAATAAGATCTTGGACTTCTTCCAAGAGGGCGGATGCAGCCCCACCAGTGAGATCCCCTTTGGCCACAGCCTCTTGCAAACAGAGTTCTAGTTGAGAAGGGTCTTTGTCTCGAAGGATTGTAAACAGCAGTGATTCTTCATTGCTCAGGCGCTTTTCGTTACTTAGTATCCTGCTGAGCTGTTCAAAGGTCCTACTCCTAAGTTCCGGAAACTTCAAGATTATTCGAAAGTGGTCTTTAAGTTTGAGTTTGATTAAGGAATCTATGTCTTTGGGTTTTCGAACAACCCCGTTGAGAGATTCGAAATAGTCAGAACCGTGAAAGGCTTCGCTCATTGCTTCCTCGGCCTTCTCTTCATTAGCATGGCCACAGTAAAGGCAAATGCCCCTGCTAACCGGGTTTATGAAGAAATACCGTTGACAGTTCTCACATTTTGCCAAACCCAAGTAACCAAAGCCCTTTGAATTCTCGTCGGCATGAACCAAAGCCAAATCCTTTCCAACCTCAAGACCTCCGACGAATACCCTTTCGAGTCCGTCTTTCCTTTCGTTTCGAACAGCCCTTGCCAACGCGAACAGCTTTTCTTTGTCGAATTCTTCCATCACTCCCTTGACTTCAAAGAAAGAATTCATTTCTGGGAGAAAGAAGTCTGGCAAATACTTAATTGTCGAATTCTTCCACGGCAATTTGTATCCTTCAGGTTCGTATTCCCATTTGATGTCGTGGTCATCGAACCAGTCAGCCCATTGAGCTTCCAATCTACTCCTGAACGTGATTCCTTTATATTCGGTGGGGATCGAATACTTTGATAGGCTCACATCGCACCTCCTCTCAATCTCTTCTTCCTGTAATCCTCTCCGGTGAGAAGAACTCCATCGCACATATCCATGATTCGAGAGACAGTCCTTTGAGAGACGTTCTCTTCAAGCTCTTCCAAAGAGTCATTCGTGGTGATGACGGTAGGCTTCATCTGT
>JBAZDV010000170.1:0-3321 GCA_041654195.1 Candidatus Methanomethylophilaceae archaeon
AAGAAAAAAGAGGTGCCAATCGATGAATCAACTCTCGGATAATATCATTGTGATCGGATTAGGAAGCCCGATAATGTCCGATGATGCCATTGGGCTTGTTATTGCACAGAAAATAGAAGATATGAAACTGGAAAAAGTAGAAACACGTCAGGAAGCCATAGGCGGATTGGACATAATCCCAGTACTTTGGGGTTATCGTCACGCAATAATAATTGATGCTATTCAAACATTCCAATATGATGTGGGAACTGTGTTACTTTTTGATCCGGAGGATTTTGCACCCACCATAACCGGCGCTTCTGCACATGGTATGAACCTTGCCACAGCGATGAAGATAGGACGTGAAATAGAACCTGAGCAGATGCCTGATTCTATACGTTTTGTGGCAATTGAGGTTGAAGATATTCAGACAGTCCACGAAGGAATGACACCCCGAGTGGAAGCCGCTGTGAATGATGCGGTCGATGTCGTCCTGAATCTAATATCAGAACTTAAAGGTCAATCTGACTAACATCAAAATCTTTCATTTCCTTTACCTTGTTACCATACATGACAATGTTAAGCGCATTTGCAGAGATGACGTCCTGTGCCACACGCATGATATCATTTTCAGTAACCGCATCAAGTGCCGCCAGACGTTCTTGTATTGTGTCAGGCCGACCTGTAAGTATGAAATTCTTTGCCAATGCATACATTCTATGTTCTGTTGACTCCGTATATCTGACTGTTGCACCTTTCACGAGATTCCTCGCTCTATCCAATTCACCCTTTTGAAGTCCATTGTTCTTTAAATCGCAGTATATTTTACCTGTGGTCTCGATGGCTTCCAGTACATTCTCCTCTGTGGCAGACATATAGGTTCCAATAGAACTGGCATCAGAATTCTGATCAATAGAATTGTATATAGAATAAACGAGCGCTTTGTCTTCCCTAACACCCTGAAATAATCTTGACGATGAACCGGAACCTAGTATTGCACTCAATAATACCAGTGCTATACGATCCGAATGGTCTGCCTGATATCCCTGGAATCCCATCCCCACATAACAATGGTCTCCTTTCCTTTTGTAATATTTGTAAGCAGGCCCGTAACAATTTGGTGCTAACCTCACATTTGGATTACCATTGGACATCTGATCAAAATTAGATTCTGCCCACTCCATAACATCATTTGGCTCCACCGCGCCGCATGCAAATACTATGAGATTTGGTATCCTATATTTACTCTCATAATATGTTCTAAGATCATCATGGTCCAGTCCCTTAACTATCTTTGAGGTTCCGGCCTCATTCTGCGATAGCTCGTGACCTTTCCACAATGTTTCTGCAAATAACTTGTGAATATAAGATTCGGGGTCGTTCTCCCACATACTTATTTCCTGAAGAACGATTTTTTTCTCCAGATTAACGTCTTTTTTGTTGATCAATGGATTTGTCACAATATCGGCAACCAAATCCTTTGCTGTCTTCGCAGTGTCCTTCATCGTGACGCCGTAAAATGCGGTGACCTCTTTTGCCGTAAATGCATTTATCTCTCCGCCCGCACCCTCTATTTCCTTGGACATCTGAAATGATGAACGTGTCTTGGTCGCCCTGAACACCACATGCTCCAAAAGATGCGAAATCCCCATGACATCTTTCGACTCATCCCTGGACCCCGTATTTACAGCTACCATAAATCCAGAACTGATCGCCCCTGGTACTGAATCTGTTACCACTGATATGCCACTGGACGTCTTTTCAAGAGAAACGGTCTTTTTTGCCATAATATCGGCGTAGTATTGATTGCATTAATAGATTTGCGCACACTACCTGCAACAGGGGTCTAATAAATTTAACAATGAGTCGTGCATCTTCACAGGTAATTGTTAAATCCCTGATTTCCATGTGTTGAATATGAAACTGATTCCTATCAAATTCTTCGTAACATCAAGCTCAGCAATCAGTAAAGTGTCCGATCTTAATGCCTTTGACCAGGCTCTATTGGGCGCTGGAATCAGCGAACAAAATCTCATTTCCGTATCATCCGTCATACCTATAGGTGCTAAATGTACTGAATATACAGAACTGCCTATGGGTGCCATTACGCACTGTGTTCTGGCACAAATGAGAGGTACAGAAGGAGAATTGATCTCAGCAGGTATTGTATATGCTTTCCGTAAAGATGGCAACGGCGGATATGTCGCAGAAGGACATATCCACGGTTCAAAGGAATGCCTTAGAAAGGATCTAGAGTGGAAGATGAAAGAAATGGCAAGGATTCGCAAAATCGAACTCAATGAATTTACATATACTGTTGAAGAACTCAAAATTCCCAAAGATAACTACGGATGTTGTATCGCAACACTAGTTTTCACAGACTATAAGATGTGATCATGTACGGAATAATCACTTGTTCTGGCTGCAAGAGAGACCGCATGATCAGTCTTTCTGCTGCATCTACCATCTGTCCATATTGCGGTAAGAAAATAGATACAAAAACAGCTGCAGTGTCATTCAGTGATAAAGATCAAAATATCGTACGTGAAGTATTCGATAGATCTACCGGTTTCGTTATCGAGAAAAAAGAAAAAAAAGAAGACAAGGATCCTCTTTCGACTCTTGCTTACAAGATCGATCATTGTCCCGATATCGAAGTAAAAATGAAGATCATTGCTAATGGACTTACGGAGATCCTTGGCACTTTTACAATTAGAGATGTCGAGGAATTAATTCCAAAAGATGGAAAAAAGTACGTCGAGGCAATGCTTGAAAATTGTATGATATACGAAACCGAATACGGCCATTACAGGACATGATCATTCAGGTGTGCCACTACTATTGAACATATCCCAAATGTACTGATGCACTGCTTCTGAAGAACAGATTGTCAATATCAGAAAACCGATTATCAACAAAGCCACTCCGCCGACGATTTTCCATTTAGACATCGCATCACTCTGGTATATCGTCCCTTTTCTTTCCTTGCATCTTCAGTACGTCACGCACTACACCTGGTAAATTGACACATGTCGTACGATAAAAACATATGATTGCCAATATCAATGCGATCGCCATAGTAACGTATGAAATATAGTAACCAAAAGATGATCCGTATAATGACAGATACGTTGGTACCATCAACAATTGGTATGCAACGTTAACCAACAAAGCTTTCACAAAGAATTCCCAAGGTTTGTACCTTGCAATACCTTCTCCGATTATTGTACCTGTACCAGCATTCAAAAATATCTGTTGCAAAACCAGAACGATGACTATTACCCAAGATAATGCATCAACGTCGATCTTAGCCGTAAGGAAATATGCCATTCCAAATGCCAT
>JBAZDV010000171.1:0-3318 GCA_041654195.1 Candidatus Methanomethylophilaceae archaeon
CAGTAGGAGGCATGTTATAGTTGAATATCTCGTCTTCCTCATCTTTGTTTCCAACCACTCTAAGAGCGATGGCATACCTGAGCTGGCACTTCTCTTTGTTGTACGGACATTCGCTGCAGACTGTACCGTCAACCGCACATTTACGGCCGTTAGTGGAATAGCATACCAACGTTCCCTCTTCCTCTGTGCCCTTTTCGCCCCAGTACTGATGCATAGCTGCTCCTGCAAGCAGTTTTATTTTAATTTTGTCATCCAGTACCGTATCCTGCCCGGCCAGGGAATACATAAACTCTCCTTTGGAGTTGAGCTTCAGGCGGGTGAAAACATTCATAAAATCAAGATCAAAATCAGGATTAAGCTCTCTGATCTGTTTTTTCCTGTCTTCTGCAAGCATTTCTAAAGGCGAAATCTTCTGTATTTCCGCCGGTTGCGTCACTGTTACTGCTGTAACAGGCGCTTGCGCCTGTTCTGTCTTTTCTGCCGGATCAGCCTCGGGCCCCGGAAGCACTTCTGCTTTTTTAGCGGTCTCGACCGGAGCATCGATTATCTCCTGTACGACCTTCTTTACATCTTTCTTTATTTCTTTCTGCTTCGTTTCGGACGCGCTCTGCGCCGCATTCATTGCCTCTGATAATTTACTCATTTTCCATTTCTCCTTTTAAAAGATTGGTAATTCACTTTCTTGTTTAGCCCTGACTATAGGGCCACCACTTACAATACAACCTAACTTCTGGTAAACCTGTTTTACCCTTGCCCGTGCGTGTTCTGTGCATAACTTCATGTTTTCGTCCCAAAAATCGTATACTATTACATCCTCCTTCCCTTCGGATTTTCTTGCTACCCTGCCTACTGCCTGCTCAACCACCGTGCGATCTTTCTTTGGTGTTACCAGGAACAGCCTGTCGAGCCTCGGTATATCGAGCCCTTCTTTCGCTAACGCATATGTCGCAAACAACACTTTTGATGTTCCGTTATACATGCGTTTTAATGCTGTGTTTCTGTCATTGCGATTAGTGCCGCCGTTTATATACTCAACCGGTCCGATTACCGTACCTGCCATTAAAGCCTCGAGATGTTTCAATGAATCCCCTAAAACCAATACACTGTGACCATCCATACGATTAAGGAGCCTGCAAATACTCTCATTCCTGTCAGCATCAAGAGCCATATCGGATAACATTGTCGAAAAAGGAAAACGATCATATGCCGCAGGATCATACGCAAATCTGTATTCTGTCTTGACAAACTGTACGGCCGGAGTCATTAAATGCATTTCGATGTCCGATTTTCGTATCTCATAAAACTTCTCGCCCAGTATCATAAATACTGTCTGCATCAATCCATCGGCTCTGTGTTCAGATGCCGTAAGCCCGAATCTATACCTGGCAGACATAAAAGACAGAACCCTTTCAAACTGCTTCATGTGCGATACACCTGCAACCGCTCTGTGCGCCTCATCAACAATCACTGTGCCAAAATACTTTGCAAATTCCTGTAACTCCGTATCTGTCAGTCTGTTAAGTGTTTGTACAGTGGCATATGTGATATGTGTGCCTGTATTTTTCTTACCATCGCCCATGATTCCGATCTGTTCATCCGACAAATGGAGCTTTTCTCTGCCCCTTTTTGCAGACTGATTAAGTAAATCAATCGTATGTGTAAGCCATAAGGCGGGCTGTTTTAAAGCGGCTATTATCTCGTGCCCTATTTCTGTCTTGCCAGATCCACATGGAGCAATTAATATGCCCTGTTCTGCCTCAATCGCTGTCTGTATTGTCGGTTTCTGGTACGGCCTCAGGAGGATATCGCTCCGGTACCTGATCTCCGGAAGATTTATTCTTTGATCGTTTATCCGGATGTTTACCGATTCCCCGGCCTCCTCCCCAAGTCTTTGGATTTCTGATAGGACCATTAGAAGGAGCCCTCGTGGCAGGATAACGGAGTTTTTTGACGGGTTTATCTGATGCAATAATAGATGCCGTGGACACCCCCATAGCGGCAGCCTGAGCCTCAGCTTCTTTGAGTAATCTGGATTTAATAATGTCGAAATAGACCTGAGCTTCTGCACGCTGCTCTGGTGTAAGGGGAACAACCCCTCTACGGAGATCAAAGAGCCTATTGACACTGTTACGATAGACTTCTGTGTATTCATCTTTTGGCTCCGCCCCTAAAATACCTAAATCCCATACCCATTCCTTTATCTCCTTTTCGTTCTTTGTATATCGAAAATGCAACTGCTCTATACATTCAAAATCCCTGCCATCAATGGATCCCGGCACACCACTTAACACATGCTCCCTTACCGTTTCCCACGGCACATAAAATATCCTGTTGATATTAAGCGTCTTATGCCTTATCAAAATAGCTGAAGTCAAAAAACCATTAGTCTCTTGATATGCCGCCTCGAGCCCTTGTCTTTGGTTCGGTCTAATACGTGAATACAATAACCGCCCGTCCATTGTTGACTTAAGCTCTAACGCAAATGCCCGCTTTGTAGTAAAAAAGAAAAAATCAAATGGTGTACCCGCAAACCCTGTCTCGATCTTGTGTCCCCAGGCTTTGTAATATTTCATACTGTCAGCCCAACTGCGCTCAAACTCTTCTCCCAGTTTCTGTCCCCTGTAATAAGACACGGCAGTTTCTTTTTTCTTCTTCTCTTTAGCCTTAGTCTTTGCAGGAACTTCTCCGAGGTTCAATACGCCGGGCTTCCGTTCAGCCATCCACAACCACCGCCGCATTACAGAGCGCAGATACAAGCAGGGCCCTTTTCTGCGCCGCTAAAAACTGATTCTGATATAACTGCAACATGCGCTGACACTCCTGCACTTTTGCTTCCGCATCATATATACGGTTTTCAACATCTGTAAGTACCCTGATTTCTGCCGTACACTCTTTTGTTATATATGCCTGCCGTGTCAGGTCATTCTTGGCTGTTTCCGGAAGAGACATTACGGCTGTTGCCTTTGCCAACTCTAATATTGTCCTGGCATCATTTCTGTTTTTATAGGCCTCTGATTGCGCCCGCTGTGCTTCGGTAAGGGAAACAAGAGAGGCATCAATTAAATTTGCCGCATCCCGGAGCTGTGTCAATATTTCTTCCACTCCCAGTTCTTTTACGCTTTGTTTAATCATTTTTCTCCTCTTTTTTCTGCAGGTTAATGCTTTTTGCGTCTTGTGGCTCTTTAGCCTGCTCATAATATTTTTCAAACTCTGCCCTGATTTCCGGCTTCTGATGCAAAAATGTCAGGATCATAAGAGCCTGTAAATCGGGGGGGCCTGATAAACATGAAAGGAAATTTTTATTCTGCCCCTGTAATT
>JBAZDV010000172.1:0-3317 GCA_041654195.1 Candidatus Methanomethylophilaceae archaeon
ATGCCAGTGATATTAAAATACCGCTTATTTTTCTATACAACGCTCACCTCGTTTTAATTCCCATATATATTACAAACCGATATTAACCCGGTTTATTTACCATCTTCTTTTGCAGCCGTTGAATATCTATCTATTTCTCTATACTCTCCTGATTATTATGGTAACTATCAATCCCCCCGCCAGCAGCCCGGCTACCGCAATAATGATAACCAAAGGGACGTCAACCCCATCTTCAGTTGCCGTTAATGTCATTGTCGCCGTATCGGTAAACGTTTGCGGGACGGTAACCGTGTAAGTAAGCGACTGCGTATCGGTGCTTGTTAACTGCTGTATCGTAGTACTGATTTGTGTATCTGTAGACGTGACCGACCGGGTCTCGGTCAGGGTGGTCGGATTTAAAAGGGTTACCGTATCTGTTTCCGTCACAATCGAAGTACTCGTTTCGATTAGCGTCAAAACCTGCGTTCCTATCTCTATTTCGGTTGCAGTCACAACAGTACTATCCGTTGTAATAGAAGTGGCGGTAGATGTAGAGGTGGTGATTGATGTCGTAACTACAGCTGCTTCCGGCATGGTATTGGTGACCGGGGCAGCCAGATCGGGATCGGTGTCTACGTTACCAACGATATCAGTTGTGTTACCTTCCCAGTAGTTATAGGTAGCATTGAGTGTTTGCGTATCGTTATTGTGAACTCCTGTGGTGTTATTGGTAATATTGTTGTTTTTGAAATATACCAGGGGTGCGTTTATATTTACATCCGAAATATACATTCCGCAACCATTATCATCCAGCGTATTGTACATGAAAGAGTTGCAGGAATTTAAATCTACTGCATCAACTGCAGCCAGAAAAATGCCGTAATGTGAGTTTTGTGAGCATGTATTAGCCGTGACGATATTGTCTTTACTTTTTTCGATATAAATGCCACATCTAAAGCCGGAGCAGTTGTTGCCGGCAACGGTATTCTCGTCCGAATTGTAAACAAAGATGCCGTAACCGTTACCATCCCCGGTACAGGTATTATTTGCAACAATGTTACCATAGCAGTAAACGATATATAAGTTATAAATACCTGCATTGCCGGTGCAGGTGTTTCCCAGTATTACATTCGTATTTGCCTCGTTAAATAAAGCAATTGAATGAATACTACAGTCAACTAACGAATTGTTGGTGATTGTACAGGAAGAAGCACCATTCAGGAATGTTCCGATACCGGCTTCCGTTATGGTAAAGCCATGTATGGTTACCCCATTGGCGGTGATAATAAATCCTTCATTACCTGCCCCCGGATTGACAGTTGCCGTTTCCCCGCTTTTCGCCCTAATTTCAAGGGTCTTACCTACGGCTACCGTTTCTGCATATGTACCGCCGGCTACGATAATCGTATCGCCGGCAGAGGCAGCATTTACGGCTTCTGTGATGGTATTGTATGGATGAGCCTGAGTACCGTCTTCCGCACCTGCATTGCTGTCATCGACATACCAGGTGGCCGCCGCCATTACATTTAACGAAGATGTCAGGCACAGGCTTAATACCAATGCTATTGTTATTAATATCCCGCTTATTTTCCGGTTCATCAGATACCTCTTGTCAGATATTTTATATACAATATTCGCAAAATATAAAAATTGATTAATATTATGACAAAGAAAATTTAAAGTCAAAATTTTTCAGCCTAAATTGCCTCTATATTCAGGTTTTCGTCATCGCATAAATCCATAATAGTACTATTATAATTATGAGGCTATAAAATAATCCCCCGAACCTTTTGGCTGATTCGAGGGATTGCGTTAATCATGATTACAACGGATCAATTTTCGTATTCTTTTTCTGCCGTTGAATATTTATACAGCTATTTCTCTAAACTTTCCTGATTATTATCGTTACTAACAGACCGCCCGCCAGCAGCCCGGCTACCGCAATTGTGACGATAACGGGTACATCAACCCCTTCCCCTGCTACCGTCAATGTGGCTGTCGCCGTATCGGTAACCGTTTGCGGAACAATAACTGTGTAAGTCAGCGACTGCGTATCAGTGCTTGTTAACTGCTGCGTTATGGTACTGGTTTCAGTCCGGGTATCTGTAGAAGTCACCGATTGCGTTTCTGTCAGAGTGGTCGGATTAAAAAGTGTTACCGTATCTGTTTCTGTCGTGGTAGAAGTGCTCGTTTCGGTCAGCGTTACTGCCTGTATACCGCCTACCGTTTGGGTAGTGGTTTGAACCGCAGTGGTTGTTTCGGTTTCCACCTCAGTAGTCGTTGAGGTAGTGGTGGAAGTAGTTGTTGAGGTAGTTGTAGAGGTGGTAATAGAAGTCGTAACCACAGATACTACCGGCATCGTATAGGTAACCGGGGCAGCCAGAGGACTGCTAGCATCTACATCGCTGCCGATTTGGACATCAAGCGTGTTTCCGTTCCAGTAGTTGGCTGTAGCATCGAGCTGGTTGATTGCATCATTTGATACTCCTACTCCATTACCGGTTATATTATTCCACTTGAAAAACACATCGGTTGCATCTAAACTGACGCCAATAATACTAATACCCACATTGATATTGGCATCGATCGTATTGTATATTAAGGTGCAACTAGAATCACCGGAACCTGATATATAAATACCCCTCAATAAGTTGCCGGAAAATACATTTGCTACAATTAGATTGTCTGTGCTGTCCGAGCTAATTAGACCGATGTAAAACAGAGAGAAGCTGTTGCCGGCAACCTCGTTCCCAAACGAATCTTCGAGACGTAAGCCATTCATATCTTCCTGACTGACACCCGTACAGGTGTTGTTTGTAATAATATTGCCATGGGAGTTATATAAACTCATGGTAGAAGAAACTGTATTGTTCGTGCAAGTGTTTCCCAGGATGACATTTGTATTTGCATCTTTTAGCCTGACTGCATAACCGGAATATCCGTCCACCAACGTGTTGCCGGTTATCTTACAGGAAGAAGCACCCTCCAGATATATTCCGGTACCGGCTTGCATTATAGTAAAACCGTCTATGATAACCCTATCGGCGGTTACATGAAATCCAACGCCGTACTGACGGTTTATAGTAGGCGTTTCCCCGTTTTGGGCTTTTATTTTCAAGCTCTTTTGTACTGACACATCTTCGACATATGTTCCACCTGCAACAATAATGGTATCGCCGGCGGAGGCAGCGGTTACTGCTTCTGTAATAGTGTTGTATGGATTAGCCTGAGTGCCGTCTTCAGTTCCTGATGTATTGCTGTCATCTACATACCAGGTTTGCGTGCCCGCCATTACATTTAGGGAAGCTGTCACGCACAGGCTTAACACCAACAACAGG
>JBAZDV010000173.1:0-3315 GCA_041654195.1 Candidatus Methanomethylophilaceae archaeon
TTGAATGTAGAACGGACTGGCTCATCTATGCTGATGCTGACGAGTTCGTTTTCCCTCTTGAAATGGCTGATCCAAGGGAGACCTTGGCGAAGGCTGATGGGAATCTGATTTATTCACATATGTGGAGCATGTTTCGTCATGTGGATGATGCGGATCTTGATCCCAGTAAGCCAACTCTTCTGCAAAGAAGGCACGGGGACCCTCGCAGGATTCCTGAATGCGTGAAACCGAATATTGTGCGCTCTGATCTTGGCATTCATTGGGGTGTTGGTTGCCATTATGTTGTTGGTACAAGAAACCCCATCATTCCATCGTCTGTGAGGTTTGATGGTGCTCATTGGCAGTCCGTTGATCTTGAATTGGCGTGTAAACGAAGGATTAAAGGTGTAAGAGAACGTCTTTCTCAAAAAAACATCGACAATTTGTGGGCATCCCATAACTTTACCATTACCAGAGAAGAAATAGCAGATTTGATGGAGCAGCACAAGAATGATCCACAGTTATTTTAAGAAAGGAGATATGTAAATAATGGTCGAAAGGAGATATGTTCACACTACCTCTCAACTGATTGACAGGTTGTGCATTGTGACCTTGAAGTCAATCAAGATTCCGGAGAACAAAGAGGCGTATGAGAAGGAAGCAAGGGATATTATGCACGATTTAGATATGGTCGTGGATTCGAAGATTCCCGAATTCGGTAAGCTTGTCAGGGCGGTTATTGTAAATGCGGTGGCCAATGAGATTATTTGGCAAAATGAGTCGCATGCCCGTGCTGGTGAAGGGAGTCAGGATCATCTTTTACGATTTACTCATTCTGTGAACGGTGTGAGAACAGTCGCCATGAACGTCATTAGTAACATATTGGGGGAGAGGGTCGATCTGAAAGTTGATTGTCTTGCCTCAGATGTGTGTATTGCCAATGGTTATGACTTTGCCAAGATTTTTTAAAGGAGATGGCAATGAGTAAACGAGCGCTGATAACGGGGATAACAGGGATGGTTGGATCTCATCTGGCCGATTACCTCTTGGGTAATACTGACTGGGACATCTACGGAATGTGTCGTTGGCGGAGTCCTCTTGATAACATTGAGCATCTGTTGGACCGGGTAAATGTAAAGGACATGGTGTTTTTCCTGTATGGGGATTTGTGCGATCATATCTCTTTGCAGGACGTCATCAGGAAATCGTGCCCAGATTACGTGTTTCATTTAGCCGCACAGAGCTATCCCAAGACGAGCTTTGACTCTCCTGTTAGTACGTTGGATACAAACATTTTAGGGACGCTCAGGTTACTGGATGTAATCAAACAGGATTCTACGATTGATCCCGTCATTCACGTTTGTGCTTCAAGTGAGGTTTATGGCAGGGTTCCACTTGAGAAGCTCCCTATTAATGAAAACTGTTCATTCCACCCTGCTTCTCCTTATGCTATTTCCAAGATCGGAACGGATCTGGTCGGGCGATTTTATGCGGAAGCTTACAAGTTACGGATTGTAGTTACTCGGATGTTCACACATACTGGTCCACGTAGAGGGGACGTGTTCGCTGAATCGACTTTTGCTAAACAGATTGCTCTAATTGAAGAGGGCAGGATTCCCCCGGTCATCAAGGTCGGGAACCTTGATTCACTACGAACGTGGTCAGATGTTCGGGATGCCGTTAGAGCATACTACATGTTGGTGACAATTGATCCTCAGCCAGGAGAGGTATACAATATTGGGGGGACATATTCCTGCACGGTTGGGAAAATGTTAGACTATTTGGTCTCCCTGTCAAAATGTACCGATATTAAAGTTGAGATTGATCCTGAGAGATTGCGAGCATTGGATGCTGATTTGCAGGTTCCCGATACTTCAAAGTTTACAAGACATACTGGCTGGCATCCTAACATTCCGTTTGAGGATACCATGCAGGATTTGCTTGACTATTGGCGTTGGAAGGTGCAGGTGCAGAGGGGAAGGTTCCTCACACGATGAAAATTGACTGGTCAAAGAAGATATTGGTTACGGGCGGAAGGGGCATGGTTGGTCATGCGCTTTGCAAGGAGCTACAAGCAATTGGTGCTATCAATGTGTTGGCTCCTTCCCGTAAGAGTTGTGACTTGACGCAGTACGATGAAGTCGAATACTTGATGCTTCTGGAATCGCCTGAGTACGTTTTCCATCTGGCTGGTCATGTTCATGGGATTGAAGGAAATCGGAAGTACCCTGCGGATGTTCTTTACAACAATACGTTGATCAACCTGAACGTGGTCAATGCGGCAAGAAGGGCAGGGGTTAAGAAGATTGTGGCCATGGGATCAGGTTGTATTTATCCTGTAGTCAATAATGGTCGTGATTTGAGAGAGGATCAGATCTGGTTAGGCGAACCGCACGGATCGGAAAGGGCATACGCACATTCAAAACGGCTGATGCTGGCACATCTGATGGCGGCGCATGATCAATATGGACTTGAGTACGCCTACGCCATCAGCGGCAATTTGTATGGTGAATACGACAAGTTTGATCCTGAAAACGGGCATGTGATCCCTTCACTGATACGCAAGTTTGCACAGGCGAATGGGAAACCGGTTAACGTATGGGGAACGGGTGTGGCGGTTCGGGACTTCACTTACAGTGGCGACATGGCAAGGGCTCTTATAATTCTTATGGAGAAAGGGTATGGCCCGGTGAATGTAGGAAGCGGTCAGGTGCACAGTATCAAAGATATTGTTGATGTTTTGCAGAATTTAACGAAGGCGAAAGTGAGCTGGGATTCCTCAAAACCGGACGGACAACTTGTCAGATACTATAATCTTGACAAGTTAAAGGCTCTTGGATTTGCCCCGTCAGTTAGTTTGAAACAAGGAATCGAACTTGTTTACAGATGGTATCAGGCAACCCAAGGGGGCACAATTTTACGATGAACGTTGACGGAGCAGTTACTGGTGTAATCGTATCTTATAACGGGGAAAAGATATTGAAAACAACCATCAACTCGATAAGAAAGTTTCATCCGGACATGAACTTGATTATTGTTGATGGGTCCGACGTCAATGACGGCTGCTACAAGTACATACAGAAGCTGCCGGATCAGCGCACAAAAGTGTATCACGTGTCAAGGAACATTGGACATGGGAGAGGGTTGGTATTGGGAATCTCATATGTGCAGACGCCTTTTTTCCTTACAATTGATTCCGATATTGAGATGCTCAAGTCTCCTCTTCAAGATATGCTTGACATGATGGAAGATGATACCTGCGTTGTCGGGTATGTTGAGAATATTGACCGTGAAGGGAACGATTACGGTGCACGACCTGATTTGATGCAGTACGGG
>JBAZDV010000174.1:0-3281 GCA_041654195.1 Candidatus Methanomethylophilaceae archaeon
CATCCGCCTGGCTTGTGTCATGCAGGAACTGGACAAGTATGTGAATCAAGTCATCGTTCACACCGGCCAGAATTATGATTACGAGCTGAATGAGATCTTCTTCAAGGAACTGGAGATCAGGAAGCCTGATTATTTCATGAACGTTGACACATCCTCGCTTGGAAACGTCCTCGGCGGTATCCTCATCAAAGCGGAAGAGATCATGCGGGCTGAGCAGCCGGATGCAGTCCTCATTCTTGGGGATACCAACAGCAGTATTGCCGGAATTATGGCCAAGCGGCTGAAGATCCCCATCTTCCATATGGAGGCAGGAAACAGATGTTTTGACTTCAACGTTCCTGAGGAGATCAATCGGAGGATCATCGATCATATTGCCGACTTCAATCTGGTCTACACCGAGCATGCAAGGCGACATCTGCTATCCGAAGGACTGCAGCATCGGAGGATCTATCTGACTGGTTCGCCGATGTATGAGGTCCTGCATAAGTATGAAGACCGGATCATGGGTTCACCGATTCTTGAGGAGCTGGGTCTTGCAGATCAGAAGTATTTTGTCGTGAGTGCTCACCGTGAGGAGAATGTGGATAATCCTCTGCATCTGCAGAGCATCCTGACGGTTCTGAATACCCTTGCAAAGGAATATGATGTGCCGGTGATCGTCTCGACGCATCCGCGTACACGCAAACGGCTGGAGAGCTTATCCAATGTTGAGATGGATCCCCGCGTGCGATTCCTAAAGCCTTTCGGGTTCTTTGATTATGTGCATCTGGAGATGCATGCCCTTTGTTCTATATCGGACAGCGGGACGATCTCAGAAGAAGCAGCAGTGATGAAGTTTCCTGCGGTGACGATCCGTGAGGCGATCGAGCGGCCGGAAGCACTGGATACGGGCTCGATTATTATGACCGGGCTGGATGTTGAAACAGTGTTGTCTTCAATTGCTATTGCGATGGATAAACGTTGGGGGATAGTGGATATGCAGGTGCCTGAAGAGTATGTGATTGAGAATACTGCCCAGAGAGTGCTAAATATCATTGTTGGAACAGCAAAGCTGAGCAATAAGTGGTGGGGAATAGCATCTCAAGATACTAAAACCATATAAAATATCCTTGAGTAATTCATAGACAAACAAATGACAACCGAATCAGCATTAAATATTAATTTTTCCACGCGACTTCCCGTGAATATACTTTTAAACGTAGTATATTTTGGATTGAATGTCATTATTGGCTTACTACTGGTTCCTTTTTTTCTGGATACACTGGGAACTGTAGCATATGGTCTTATTCCTCTTGCAACATCATTAACATCATATATTAATTTATTGGTTTCTTGTATTAACATATCAGTTTCACGGTTTTTGACTCTTGATATTCATAGGGCCGATGCTCAAAAAGCAAATATTACATTTAACTCCGCATTGTTTGGAACGCTCGCAATTGTCCTTATCCTATTACCAATTGCACTGATTCTTGCATGGTTCTCACCGGATATTTTCTCCACTGGTAGTATCCCACGAACCGAGGTTGTTCTTCTCTTTGCGATGATTTTTGTATCAATGCTAACTACGACCTGGGCAGCCAACTTTATGACCCCTATGATAGCGTATAATAGATTTGATTATAAGAATTACGTGGATATTATCAGGCTTGGGACTCAGATATCCCTTATTATCATATTATTTAATTTATTCACCCCCTCATTAATATCAGTTGGTATCGCTTATGTTAGTGCCTCCTTTGTGGGATTGGGTGCGGCATATTATTTTTCTCGTAAAGTCGCATCACTTTTAACAATTAATCCTAGATTGGCAACATATTCACGCTTCATAGAAGTGGGCCGTTTGGCATTCTGGGAGGGAATAAACTCCCTTAGTTGGTATCTTGTGGCGGGAATATCTTTAATGATTGTAAATATATTGTTTGGAGCTGAAGAGGGAACACGATATTCATTTGTTATTACATGGTTTGCTCTGGTTCTCTCAATTTCCGGATTATTAATCCCATTATTCGTGCCAATGATTTACAATTATTTCGCAAAAAAAGATATTAACGGTATGGTGTCATTTAGTTCATTTGCAACAAAATGTATGGGTATATTTCTCGCTCTCCCTATTGCATTGCTATGTATCTTCTCACCACAGTTGATGACATTGTGGGTTGGAAAAGAATATGCAAATCTGGCATTGTTAGTTTGGATTATTCTCACGCCACTTGTTTTAAAAGTCCAGCAATCTTGTTTAACAGCAATAACCACTGCATATCTTAAGGTTCATATCAAAGCAGTAATTGGTGTTGGTTTAGGTGTTCTAAATATAATTCTTGCCTGTACACTTCCATTTATCTTTGACATAGGAGTGTATGGTGTCGCCATTGCCGGGTCGATTTCCTTATTGATTTTAACAGGTATTGTTGAGCCCTTCTATGATGCGTATCTTGTCCATAAATCACCAATGGTTTTTCTTAAACCGATGATAGTAGCAATGATTTGCTTTTTTGTATTAGCAATCATTGGAAGTATAATAAGTAATCTACTTCAGATAGATTCCATAATCTCAGTGATATTAATTTCTGCTCTAATCTCAGTCATTTACCTTTTGTTTGTGTTAAAATTATTATTCTCTAAGCCCGAAAGAGATTTGATAAGAATATGTATGCCTACAAAGGTTGAAAAGTACATACCTAAATGGATATTATAACTAAATTCATAATTGAGGCAATCATTAATTGTATATTATTAATGATTCCAACAAATTGCGTTTCGTATAGTTAACAATCCATAAACCAAAATCTATTACACCACCAACATTCTCTCAAAGAATTCCCAGACCGCTACCCTTGAATATTCCACTCAGATGAGCCACCTTGACTGCTCATATGGCCCTCGAAAATAGGATATCTCCACCGCGTCGGGCTCGCAAATCAAAGATTTGGTCGCAAACATTCTGTTTGCTCGGCTAAGGGACCTAAAGGTCCCCGCCTCAGCTAAGATCGCCGGCTGTGCCGTCGATCCGCCTCCGCGCCGGATCGCAAGTCTATCGACTTGCTCAGCTAAGGGCGGCCGCTTTCAGCGTTCACCCCGCTCCTGCGCGTTCACCCCGCTCCTGCGCGTTCACCCCGCTCCCCCTTCCAACACGAAATGACCCCCCAAAAAATACCACTCCCAAAAAACAAATAACTTTAAATACTAAAACCCCATTTGCAACAATGCTTAACCCCCTCCTCACTCACTGAGCACCCCTTCTCAAACACACCATGGGGCATTATCGCACCGCGCGGTCA
>JBAZDV010000175.1:0-3279 GCA_041654195.1 Candidatus Methanomethylophilaceae archaeon
CTAACCGTAGTAATACCGGCACTCGCAAGAGAGAGTACAGGTTCTTCAATGACCGGAGGCGCCACAAACTGCAGGAATATTTCCTCTATTCCATTGTTTATATTCGCCAGGGTGTTGATTGAGAAGTCGTTCACGATCACACAAACGTCTGAGAAGTCTGTGAGAGTTCCGTCTTCTTTCTGACCCTGATATAGGCTCCCGGCCTTGTATTTTTTGTTCATGTAGCCCCAAACCGCATTGTAGTGCAGTTCCTGAGACTCTTTCCCGGCTTTATCCTGTTCAATTTCCTGCAGATATGCGACGATTGAGCGCGAATAAATCAGGAACATCATGACCTGATGCTGATATTTGTAGCCATCATCAGTTGAGAATGTCCTTGCCGAGTTCAGTGTTATGCCTTTTCCTTTGCGGTAACGGCTGATGTTTACGCTGTAGTTCCTGATCAGTCTGCCACCAACACCGGCTTTATCGTCATGAACCAGACCATTGCTGTCGAGAAGCGTATCTGAGGTTTTGAGAACCATTTCAGACTTGTTTCCTGCGGCCACCTTTGCTTCCCCGAATTTTGCGTAAGTGTTGAAATAGTGGGCTGCGGCGATTCCGACCATTGGTATTTCTTTAAACCCGCCGATTGTAGTAGGATCATCAACTTTTATCCACTTATCGGAAGGTAGCATTCCAAATTTCACGGAACCCCTGAGAGATGCGCCGAAGTTTTTCAGTGTATCTTCGGTAGCTCCATTGGCTGCCTGGGCATAATACATTCCTTTGTATTCGTCTGTGCAGAAGTCAAGCATGTTGCTGTTGTGAGTTATACTTGCACTTTCAGGGGCCAGCATAATTGCAAATTCCTGGGACTCAAGATAAGTCGTTGCAAGATCATCCCAAGTTGCATCTACCGCAGCATTGCCATCACTTCCGCCTGTAAGAGGAGTCCATGAAGCAACATTCGCAGGGATTTGATCTATTGCAGCGCTTGCATTCGCAGCGTTCACAGCCAGCAGAACATAATCTGAACCTTCTGTGGAGTTGTTCACTGAGCCTGCGAGACCGATTGTATTTGATTTTGCAAAAGGAAGTTCCCAGGTTTCGACCTTCTGATAGTCGCCTGCGCTGTCTTTTGCTGCTATTTCAAGTTTTATGTCCTGTCTTTTAACAGTCGTGTTTGCAACTGTTAAATCGGTGGCACCTGCAACAGGAGTTTCAAGTTTTACCGTGTATCCTGTTTTTGCATTTATCGCCGCAAGAAGGTCTCCGCCGGGAGAACCAAGTGTGCCCGCAGTGATTGCAATTGCAGAAGAAGGGCCAGTTGTAGCGGAAGCTACTCTTATCCTCCCTCCTGATATTGTTACAGTTTCTGTTCCAGAGGTTATGACCCTAAGCGCAGCCTCTATTTTTGTGCATATCCCCGTCCAATCATCAGTGTCTGATAGTGCAACTCCGACCTTAGATGCAGCGGCGCCATCCACTGCAATGTCAATATCATAAGTCGCAGAAGCTATAGCCGGAACAGTCGCGCCTGTAAAAGTCGCCAAAGAACCGATGTTTGAGATCTCCGCATATCCGGCAACAGGAGTCACGGTCATTGCTGCGAAATCCACCTTCTTTGTTGCAGGAGTAATCGCTGTAATTACCGCCATTGTGGTTATAGGGCCATCGAATTTTATGTACTGACCAACCTGAAGGTTATCAACACTGTCAAGATAAGCTGATGTGGCCCCCGTAGAAACTGCCGCAGTGAGCTTCATCGTAATGTCTTCAACCACAGTTATCTTTACCGCCAGCTTATTGCCGAAGGCAGATTTATCATTGTAATTCCTTCTGCCGGCCTTAATGTCAAAAATCTTGACCGCTGATCCGGCGCTATCCATTATTGCATATGATGCCTGGGTTGCGCCGGCATCAACATAGCTTAGAACTTTTGTTTCGACACTCAGACTCTTTTCAAGTTCTCTATAGAACGAATCGAGTACATATGAGGAGTAATAACTGGTATTAAAACCTCCGCATCTTTTGGTAAAATCTGTCATTGAGTAAATGCCGTCCATAACCATGGGCAGACCATTTGCATCAACAAGGCCCCTCTCTGTTTTTCCCAGTAAAAGGAGCTTATAAATATCGACATCTGCTAGAATCGCTCCACCAGACGCCGGGACTCTTTGCGCTCTCGCTCCGTAAGTCATTCGTCGCCTCCATCTTCCTTAATTTCCTGTGTTTCTCTTGCCTTTCTTTTGTAGCTTTCAACAGGCACTTCATACGCCTTTTCCTGAACAACTATCTTTTCTTCTATTGGCTCTATATTGAAAAAGCCCTTCAGACGAAAGATCTCCTCTGAAAAAATGGAGTCAATCCCCACTATCTCTTCGGCTTCAGGAATTACAGTTTTACAAGAACCGTCCACGAACATTATCTGTTGTGGCTGATCGGTTTTGTTTATGAATTTTAATTCCATGCGATTCTCCTTTTTAATCTGTTGATACATCGTCGGCAGCAGCAGAATCTGTAGTAAGAGTAATTGTCGTCATCGCCGGGCTCTGAACCATCATATAAGGTTGTGGTTCAAGATTGTAGTAATATGCTACCCTGGGATTGTTTCCTATTACATCTTCTGTAAAAACGCTGCTTTCCATATATATTTCGACTTGCTCTCCATCCAATAAGAATTGAAACTCTTTGCCATACTTTCTATTATACTCTCTCGATAATTGCAACAACTTTTTCTTACTGCTGCAATCTATGTAAATTACTATTCCAAGGGCACCAAGATATTCTTTCACTAAGGACCTATTCTTAGCGACCATGACCGTTCTCTGGCGGTCTATTTTCATATTCACTACTTTTATGCCGCATATTGGGTCGGCCTGCACCTCATCGTAATCTTCGCTTTCCACGGGGCAGAGGACTTCAACTGCAGAACCCGATGCAAATGAATTTACCAATGGTTCTAAAAGGTTCCCGTCCTTGTCGATTAATGTAACGGTTTCAGTCGTCCCTGCGCCATTGTCTATTTCTATGACTGAATGGTCTGTTATGTAATCGACAATATTTGTCCTGTCGAGCGAAACATCTGTATCGCCTGCAGTTGCGGCAGCAGTCAATGTCGTAGAAACATCGTAATCAAGATTTATATGGGCTTTCAATGCCGTTATAATATCAATATCGCAATTATATGTCACGCTTCTGTAGCCGGGGTAATCCATAAAAAGAGTGAGATCCGGAACCAGGCTCGTGATTGTAATTGAGGTTACAGGAGCAGTAAAAGTCGAACAATCAAAAAGA
>JBAZDV010000176.1:0-3273 GCA_041654195.1 Candidatus Methanomethylophilaceae archaeon
AGAATACTGTTCACAGAACTTTTTCTCATCAGAATCAAAAGAAATTTTTCTTCGTACAATCTCATACCTTGATTCCTCATCATCAAGATGTTCCAATCTAACACAAATATCAAAGCGATCTAGAATATGTGGGTGTAATGGAGCTTCAAAGATATTCATTGTTCCTATGAATTTTAGATTGCAATCATATTCCCATGACAGACCGTCTCTTTCAACGACAACGTTATGGCACAAAATAGCATCCAATATTGTGCCTAAGAGCGATCGTTCCATCAGATTGGCGTCATCTACATAAAGTATGTTTCCGTTTGCTCTTTCAAGTACTCCTGGGAGGGCTTTCCTCTCGCCATTGAGTAAGGTTCCTTCGATGTCAAGGCTTCCGAAAACCTGTCCTTCGTTGGTATTGATCGGGAGATTGAATATAGAGAGGTCGCAGATTTCTGGAATTGATCTGACAAGTGTGGTCTTAGCTGAACCTGATACGCCCTGAATCATCACCGTATGGATATCAGGAGAAACCAGAGCAACCATGATTGCTCTTTTGGCTTCGGTCACACCTAATACGGCAGGGAAAGGAAACCCTTGTTCCGACCGCATCAGATGTTCTTTATCCAATTGTTCAGCTCCTCGGTATCAATCATCGATTCTTGGAATGGATTGCGTCTCATGCGATGTGTAAGTACGAGGTTTGCGATACTGGCAACATCTTCTCGTATGGTAACGTCACGTCCGTAGAATGCCGCATGTGCCGATGCTGCTTTTAGTAAGGTGATATCTGCTCTATGGCCGTCAACACCGAAATAAAGTGATGCTTCAACCGCCATCTTCAGAGCATCATCATCCATTGCGATATTTTTCATTTTGATCTGAGCATCGACGATCTTCTTTTGTAGATCTTTCTGTTCTGATTCGTATTTTTCTGCAAATGTATCCGGGTCCTTTTCAAATTCAAGACGTCTTTTTATGACCTGGACACGCGTTTCAATATTCTTTTCACTCTTTACATCCACAGCCATTCCGAAACGGTCAAGAAGTTGAGGTCTCAGATCTCCTTCTTCAGGGTTCATTGTACCAATAAGGATGAATTTGGAAGGGTGTGAGAATGAAACGCCCTCTCTTTCTATGTAATTTCTTCCCATTGCGGCAGAATCAAGAAGAAGGTCCACTAAATGGTCATCGAGAAGGTTTACTTCGTCAACATAGAGGATGTTTCCGTTAGCCCTTGCAAGCACACCAGGTTCAAATTTTTTTCTTCCTGTTTTTATTGCATATTCTAAATCTAACGTTCCGGCAACCCTATCTTCCGTAGCACTGAGAGGGAGTTCTACGACACGCATTTTTACGTTTTCTTCTTCAATAATGCCATCTTTTTCTAACGTTTCCATGCAGTAGGGGCACAGGGCATCCTTCTTTGTTGTGTCACAATGAAAAGGACACTTTGCCACTCTTTTTTCGGGAAGAAGATCGGCAAGAGCACGTACAGCAGTTGATTTTGCAGTGCCTTTCTCTCCTCTGATAAGCACACCGCCAATAGATGGATTGATCACATTGAGTATCAGGGCATTCTTCATTTCGTTTTGTCCAACAATCGCTGTGAATGGAAAAGTTTTGTCACTCATTGAAAACACCAACTATAGTTCCTTAATTTTTTTTAATGAAATCACCACATCATCCCAAGTATTGCAATTGAGAGTATTTGCATCAAAAATGGGTATATTGACAACTTTGTAGTCTTCCGTATTTGAGAATCTGAGCAAAAGAATACGATATCCTTCAACGGTAAATCCTTTTTGTTTGGGGTTATTTACTACCGATGCGCCATAGTTATTCGGAAAGTGAAATATCTTGTGGAATCTATCACCTTCCATACAACCGCAGGCACAGTCAGCATTCAGATCAACAACAAATTCTTCAAATTCCATAATATTCCTCCGTTAGTAGATAGCATAACTCGTCAACGGAACATATATCTCAAAAGTAGCTCCTTTACCTGGAATTCCCGTTTCTTTGATTGTAAAATTGGATGCGGAAATGACGCTGTTTATGATAAAAGTACCAAATCTTTCTGTATCTGTAATAATATTTTTGGACAATCTTTCTTTTTGCTCATTGGGAATTCCAACACCGTCATCGGAATAGAATACGGTAAGGTTTCCACGGTTGATTTTATAGCTGATATTGATCCTTGTGACCTTGCCACCGTGTTTTAATGAATTGGAGATCAGATGGGAAAAAACACTCTGGAGTGCGGAGTCTGCCAATAATCTGATGCCGTCGATATTAAGATTCACTGACACTTCCTTAGGAATGTTTGATGACCATATGGCCCTCGAAACCACTTCACTGAGGTTTTGCCATTCGGAATCAAGGATGCCCACGTTACGATATTGTTTAGAGAAGTTTATCCCATCTTCAATCTCATCGAGTCCTTTAGTAGTGAGTTTCATCGATGAAGCGGGGTTGATGTTGATATTTGCGATCGCATTACGAATGGCGGTAATGGATTTGGTCATTTCCTTATAGATGATTTGGTCAAGAACATTGACATGATGCAATATACCCTCTAATCTGGATGCAGTTTTCTTTAGGGCAGTTACATCTTCAATTACGACTACAAATCCGTTCATGATCTTTTTTTCATCAGAAGTAGGTGACATGATGAGATGAATGGATATTGGTTCTTCTTCCGAGCCTATTGAGATGTCAGTGCTTTTTGTAGAGTCGATAGTTTCAAAATTAATAGAGAATTCTTTAATGATCTTTGTAACATTGTTATCAATTTTTAGCGCGTCACCTGCAAGTTTGTTCAGAGCAGTCATGTCTACGATGTTGCGTGCAAAATCATTGCACTCTATGATGTTGAGCTTATTGTCAAGTACGATGATGCCTACGGGAGCAGATCTCAATATATCCCTTAGTCTTTGTTCGGTGGCAGAAGCCTCAGTCTTTAAGAGCCTTTCAAGGTGGATGCCGACCAATCCTTCCATCAATAGAACAAATTGGTTTTGGTCGCTGGCGGTATATTCTTCTTTTTTGTTTGCGACTCCAGCTGTGCCAAGGACTTCACCGTTATGTACGATCGGGACCATCATCAACCTGCTGAGGGGTGCATGGCCCAGGGGAATTCCTTTTTTTCCAGGGACGTTATTTGCATTATAATCGTTGATTGTAATGGTTTGTTTGAGGCGAATGGGTTCGCCCCAAATACCGGTTTTATCAAGATCGTATTCAATAGGTTTGTAGTCCATTTTGCATGCTTTCATCCCTGCTTGT
>JBAZDV010000177.1:0-3269 GCA_041654195.1 Candidatus Methanomethylophilaceae archaeon
GATTGAAGTAATATTATCATAAGTTTTATGAGAAAAAAATACAAATTGGGAATAGCCTTTGGCGGTGGAGGTGCCAGAGGCTATTATCACGGAGGGGTTTTAAAGCGGCTGTTGGAATTGGGATACAGGCCCGATATGGTATCAGGGACCAGTGTGGGGTCAATAATTGCCGCTATGTATGCGCAGGGATTAAGTATAGAGGAAATGCTGGAAGCTTTCAGGGAGCTGAATCTGAAAGATTTTCTTGAGCCAAGGCTCCCAAAGGAATTCCTGGTAGATTCAAAGCCGGTACGAAAGATCCTTGAGCAAACACTGAAAGCAAAAACTTTTGAAGAGTTGAAAATTCCACTTAAAGTGGTAGCTACCTGTCTTGAAACGGCAAAAGAAGTGGTATTTGACAGCGGTCCCCTCATTGATGCCATATTGGCTTCCTGCAGTATTCCTGTTGTTTTTCCTCCCGTGAAAATAAACGGCAAACATTATGTTGACGGAGGAGTTATCAGGAATGTACCCGTATTGCCTATCCGGGAAGAATGCAAGAAAGTTTTTGCTCTGAATTTGTTTCCCGAGCCGGAACGGGATACAAAATATACAGGATCCATGAAATACATAGCCGAACGTTGTGTTACCATGTTATTCAATGCCAATGCATCTTATGACATGGATTTGGCAGATCTGGTGATTGAAGATGAGGAAATGGCAGTATACAACGCCTATGACCTAAAACACAAAGAGGAAATGTTTGACCTGGGATACAATGCCCGTGCACTCAGATCACTCGACAAACTTACATAACCAACGGCTGTAAGAACGAAAGAATTTATGGATCAGTTCTTCCATCCGGCTATCGGTCAGATGGTCATTCTGGTCAAAAAGGTCAGCGGCACCTCCAATATACATTTCAGGTTGAGCCATAACGGGTGCATTCAAACATACCAATGATTGCCTTACATGATGGTTGGCCCCAAACCCGCCAATTGCCCCCATTGATACCGAGATCACGGCAGAAGGTTTGTTACTCCATACATTTTGCTTGTAAGGCCGGGATCCCACATCAAGGGCATTCTTCATGGCAGCCGTGGTTGACCGGTTGTATTCCGGTGTAACGAAAATGATGCCGTCATATTCCTTGATTTTTTTACGGAATGCCGTCCATTCCCTGGGTGTATTTTCTTCCAGATCCTCATTGTAAAGGGGAAGATGCCCGATGTCCACAATTTCCAGATCCATTGTGTCGGGAGCCAGGTCAATAAGTACCCTTGCCATTTTCCGATTCAGTGATTCTTTTCGAAGACTGCCTACCAGTATAGCGATTTGTTTTCTTTCCTTAAGTTCCATGATGTCAAATATAACAATAATTTTTGCTAATTTTGGTATTATGAAAAGAAGTTTGGATTTCGGTTTATTGCTATTTCGTGTCCTTATAGCATCCCTGATGTTATATCACGGGTTAACGAAGTTGCTCAATTATGAAAACCTAAAGGATGTATTTCCCGATCCCGTTGGATTGGGCAGTCATGTTTCATTGATCCTGATTATGTTTGCGGAGATCGGATGCAGTATACTGATCATTGCCGGTCTTCTGACACGCCTGGCCACCTTGCCGGTAATAACCGGAATGGGAGTTGCCGCTTTTGTTACACATGCCGGTGATCCCTTTTCTGCAAGGGAATTGTCCCTGTTATTTCTGGGGCTTTACCTGGTGTTGCTGATAACCGGTCCGGGAGGCTTTTCCGTTGATCATTTTCTTTTCAGGAAGAAGAAATGGTTTTCCCGTAAATGACTTTACTGTCACCGGGAGCATAGAATCCGGGCAGTTCTGCCATTTTAATGTATTGATGCTTCTCATAAAATTTTCGTGTAGGTAGGTAATCCGGCCTGCCGGAAGTTTCGATCCATACAGCAGTACCACCATTTAAGGCAATGTCCTGTTCGGTCCGTTTGATCAGTTCGGAGCCCAAGCCTATGCCTTGTAGTTCTTTACCTACTGCCATCCAGTATATGTCCCACCCGGAAATGGTGCAAGGAGTGGGACCATATACGACATATCCGGCACAAACCCCTTTCTCAAGAGCAACGATGCAATAATAACCAGAAGATGCGCCGCGATCCAGGAAAGACTGTAACACTTCAAGTGCCACATCAATTTCATAATCATAGAACAAACCCGTTGATTCCATGACAGCAGTGAGTTCCCGCAGGTCTTGTTCCCGTAGCACGTCGCGAAAAGTAAATGACATATTCAATATTTTAATTGAGACACGAAATGATTTGTTGTATCATATCTTTGGTGGAAAAACCGGCCTCTTTTCCGGCTGCCACAAATCCGCTGTCGGGAGATATGCAGGGATTGGCATTCACTTCCAGTACGTACGGAATACCTTCTTCACTTAATCTGATATCTACCCTGAAATATCCGGACAAACCGAAGATTTCCCCGCAGGTGACAGCTGTTTTATGCAGTTTTTGTGTGATCAGGGGCGTTTCGTCCAGTGTATGGAATTCTCTTTGTGTGTGTTTGTATTCAAAAGAATCTTCCATCCATTTGGACCGATATCCCAGGATTTTTGCCTTACCGCGGGGATAATTAGTGAAAATCATTTCGGGAACAGGGTACATTTCATACCGTCCGGGAGTTCCTGTCACACTCAGGTTGAATTCCCTGCCCTCGATGAATTCTTCCACAAAATAATGCCTAGGATCAAAAGTTGCCAGCCATTTCCTTATTCCGGGCTGATTCGGGTCAAAAACATGATGTTCGTCAAGGTCTGCAGAACCCTCCTCGGCAATTGGCTTGACAATGTATTTTTTTTGAAGGTCCAAAAGGTCCGGTTCGTGAGTGGAAAACCAGCCGGGGGTACCAACACCGTGACGGATCATAATGGCTTTGGCAAGTGTTTTTTTTGTGGTCAGGTACAAACCTTCTTCTCCAACACCGGTGTAAGGTATTTTCCAGGCATGAAGGATAGAGGGAACCATATGAAGTAACCCGGTAAAACCCCAGACGGACTCTACCAGGTTGAAGATAAATGCGGGTTTTTCTGTTGTCAATGGTCTTAGGTCATGGTACAGGTCCTGACCCACGTCACGCACACGGCTACTGTATCCCAGGTTTTGAAGAGCATCCCGGACAAGTGAGACCTGATCAATAACATCCTGTTCATCCGGAGTGGGATGAGCCGATAGCCGGTTATGCAGGATAATAACTGTATTGTTCACGGTGCATGATTACAGACGGTATTTCACTACCGTATATACGTTTGAGTGCG
>JBAZDV010000178.1:0-3268 GCA_041654195.1 Candidatus Methanomethylophilaceae archaeon
TTTAAAAAAGGCCTTACACTAAGATACAACGCAGGAAACTTACTGTTTCCTGCTCTCTTTAGCTTTAGGCCTGAGGTTACTATATCCGCATTTGCGGCATTTCGTCGCAGATTTAGGGTTGGTGGCGTAGCAGTTCATACAGACGGTCTTGTCTAGAAGTCTACTCTCTGCCTCTTTGAAGCGTGCCATTTCTTTTTCCTCTGGCATCTCCCAATAGGGAGGTATTATTTATAGCATTCTACAAACAATCTTTTTTACTATTGCAAAAAATCCTCCCCTGGATCTAAAAGTTCATTTATATCCAGGATGTAATTTACATATATGGACCTCGAAGAGATAAGCAAACTCTATTATGAAGGATATGACTGTGCACAATCGGTCATTTATGCAATGAAGGATCGCATAGATGCAAACACCGACGACATCATGAGATCTGTATCATGCATGGGCATGGGCCTCCTGCAGGGAAGCGTCTGCGGTGCTATCTTGGGCGCATATGTTGTTATCGGACTAAAATATGGAAATGACAAACCTGATTTTTCTATGAAAGGTCTTGCTCTCGTCAAAAAGGAACAGTTCATGATAGAATTTCGCAAAAAATACAATGGCATTACCTGCCCCGAACTTATGGGCTTGGATATCCGCAAGGGTGAAGACAACATCAAAGCATTCCAGGGCGGAGTGTACACAAATCATTGTCCAAAAATGTGTCTGGATATTGTGAACATTTTGGAAAAAATTCTCTGAAAACAAAAAAACATCACGATTTCATTAGGAAATCATGATGTTTGAATTGAAAGAGGTTTATTCTTTTTTGACATATATCGCGCCAGCTATCAATATTGAACCGATCAATAAAGTCGCTGGTCCAAGAACCTGATACCCATTGTTTATTGCGTCAGCGGCAATTTGCAAGATGAACATCACACCGACAAGGAATATTAGTGCGACCACGATTGCCAAAATGATCACGATCAAAAGCACGATAATGTCCTTTATGTTAGTATTTGAATCCATATCCATACAATCCTCCCTGTACATATCATGTGTATGACGAATAAATAACTTGTCAGAAAAAAATTACTTCTGAAACAACGCCCTTTGCTGTTTAAAGTCCCTGATGCGGGCCAGTATATCTACGGCTCCCATCTCGTGCGTTACATACTTGGGTTTGATGATATCAACCAGATGGGTAGCTTCTTTCAAAGTAAAGGGACGATGCTCATCCATTTTGAAAATATATCCATATGCAACATTCAAACGGTCAATTGTACCTAGTCTGAGATAATTAGGATCTCTTGAATAGGTCTTCATGAAGTCCGCTGAGGTATTCTGATGAAGATGCATCGTGATTATCCTGTCGATCATCTCTTTCGGATAATTTTCAAAAATTCTTTCCAGTATCTGAATGGATGATTTTTCTTCTCTGGACCTTTTTGTAGAGACCATGAGATGCCCGGTGTCCAGACACAGTCCCCAATTTTCAAACTCGATCTTTTTCTCGATCAATCTGAATCCCTTGTCATCTAACATCTTCAATCCTGGCCACCATAGATTCTCAAACAATATCTTGAATGGCGGCTCTCCATTCGGAAATAACGATATGACCTCATTCACCATCTCAATGAAGACAGACAATATCTTTTCATCATCGTCAGAATAATCGTATGCCAATATCTCATCCAAATTGGCATTGCATGCATGCAAAACCGCATACGCAGGATCTACTACTGTGGCATTGTCCATGGCAAGCTTAAGATTGTTGATTATGTCTTTCTTTTCTCTACCATAGAACAGATATCGAACATCCTCATCTGGGATATCATCCGAAACCTTTCTGACACCTGTCCATGCTGCATACCAATCGGTTGCGTACGGTAAATGCACAGATGTTGACAAATCTAAGAAAGATGCATCCACCGGCTCATATCCAGTTAAAAGCTCAACACCATCCAGTCCTTGTATCGGATTACCGGCGACCTCCTCTATCGGAGTATAGACAGAATGGCATATCAGATGTTTTGTCATATCGTTGCGGAAAGTAATGATAAAAAGTTTCAAAACAGCTCAAAAGCTGCTGTGAGGGCGGCTGCAACGGCAGCGTGATGATTGGAACTGCTTCCGACGATAAGAACATCCTTGTCCGTCATCTCCGTAACAGTTCTGATCTTGCGGGCCAACGCAGGACGCTCCTTATCAACGTTCCAATCGGGAGGTATCATCAATTTACCACTGCGCATAACAACGGTGGTACATCCTTCTGCACCTGCCTTTATGCCCGCATCTCTCTGTTGCATTCCGTTCTCGATCTTACATGCCACACCGTAGACCAATACTGCTTGGTTGAACTCACCGACCACCGCATCACCCATATCGATATCGACAATTTTGATCGGTAGTTCGCCAAGAAAACCCAATCCAGACCTGGTTATGGTGATACCTGTCTGTTTGATGCTGATCATTTCCCATTCACGAAGTGTATCAAGGATACGCCTCATACTACCTTCACCAACTCCGACAGCATCGGCCAATTTCTTGCGCCCCATTCTCTTTCCATCGGAAAGAAGATAAAGGGCCCAATACACGTTCGCATCCGTAAAACGGAACATCGGACCGTATTGGGGCATGTTTATTATTCTCATGAAACCTCAGAAAGTTCTAACCTTTCCACTGGTAATTAGATCTGTTACTTTATCAACATTGTCTAACCAGTCGTTAGCGATTTCCTGAGCTTCTAACTTCCATTTCTCTATGTTCTTAGTGTTACCAGTGACAAGCTGGACACTGCAGTTCAATGGATTATTGACCGGTTTTCCGATCTGCGAAAGTATTCTTACACGAATTTCCACTTCAGGTGAGACTTTTTTTGCAACATCCTCAGCTATCAACTTTGACATTATGTTGTAGATCTTTCCAATGTGTGTTATGGGGTTCTTTCCGGATGTTGCCTCCATGGACATTGGCCTGTAAGGCGTGATCAATCCGTTGGCTCTGTTTCCCCTTCCGACCGATCCATCATCTCCCATCTCCTGAGAAAGACCTGTACACGTGAGGTAATACACCCCTCTTTTGTAATCGTCACCGGTATTGACATCTAATTTGAACTTAAGGTCTGCATCACCGATAATGTCCAATGCGTTCTCGGTAATTCTGTTCTTAAGCTGTTCTATAGAGGATTTGTAGTGTTCTGCATCGTCAATGTATTTGTCGATCATTGCGCATGCGACGGTAAGTGTGAGTTTCTTATCGACCCTCGAGGCCATGACCT